>NZ_JCANUT010000041.1:0-35539 GCF_059569095.1 Propionivibrio pelophilus DSM 12018
GAACCTATTGAGTTTGTCAGCTTCGAAGACACTGAAGATCGTTTTGAACAAGACTGGATTGCACTGAAGGACAGCAAATGACCAAGCTCACCATCAAGACCGGGACGGAAGAAGATTTCTTCAAGCGTGGCCGTCAGTTGGCCAAGGCGGCGGATCGTGGCGAACAGCTACCTGATGAGCGCATTATCAGCTTTGAAGACCCGGCTGACGTGATGAAGCTCATTACGGCGGCTCGCCTGGCGCTGTTCCGGGCAGTGAAAGAAATGCCGGGATCGATTACGCAGATTTCCGAACGACTGCATCGAGACCGCAGCGCCGTGAAGCGCGACGTTGATGAGCTGGAGCGGGCGGGGCTAGTGACGATTGCCGATAAGGTACTGCCTGGACACGGACGCATGAAAGAAGTCCGGGCAACTGCCAATCGGTTCAGCCTACAGGCCGAGGTGGCTTAATCGGCGTGGACAGGAAATGAAAAAGGCCGCGCCGCGGCCTTTTTCATCAGTCTGGTCAACTTATTTTTTCTTGGTGGACCACATGGCCTGGATCGACTCTTGTCTCTGCCGCTCGCGGAGCGCTTCATCTTTTTTTTGTTGATCAGGATCCACAGCCGCTTTCGCTTGTCTTGCAGCACGCGCGGCCAGATAAGAATCTGTCTCAACAAATTCATTATTTTTAATCGCTGCTGCTGTTGCCAGCAGCCATTTTTTAATATTCTTTGGTCGACGTTTGTCTAAAACAGGCAAACCGACCACCCCTGCAGCTGCATCACTCAAAATTTGTTTTTGGGCAGCAGTTAAATTTCCAGTTTGCGCCACCTCATCCAAAAAGTTATCCACACCACCACCAGTAGTGGTTAGTGGTTTACCTTCCCCTTTCCCTTTCCCTTCCCCTTGGAAAGTAAGTGATTGATTTTTAATAAAATCACTCTCAGACAGGCCGCAGGCTGGATTCTTCAATACTGCCTCCCGCACCACCTCCTGTAAGGTCGGCGACTCGATTTGCATGTAATCGTCATAAAACTGACGTTTCCGCGCTGGGAGGGTAAAAGTGTTGTCCCTGAAAAACGAGGTGATAAATATTTCATTTGTCATTTTATCAACTTGAATTTCACCCCGCGTCTCCAAGTCGCGCAGCGCGCCAGCCAGCGCCGCCGCGTCAAGGCCGGCGTCCTCAGCCAACCCCGCGGGCCGGTAGGTCCCCGCGTGGGACTCACAGCCCACAATCAAAACTACCAAAACCATTTTCAGGTCAGGCACAAGATCCTTTATTGAAGGGCGGCGGAAAAAAACTCGGGACAGCATGCTAGACCTCTTCATACCACCCCCGCGAACAAATCGCCCTGCGCGGCCATCGCATCCCATTGTTTTTTCACGCGAATTTGCGCAGCACGCCGGCCGATCCTCGCCCGTTCCATGATGTCTTTAATGCCGTCGGCATCCTCGGCGCGGACCGCCCCAACATCATCCCCTGCCGCGGCGTCGCCTGCATCATGCAGCTCCAGATCGAACGCCCCGGCCATGCAAACAGCATCAACGGACCGCCAAACGCCGTTGATTTTTCTGATTTTTAGGGCAGCCGGAACAGCCCGCACAGGATCCAATCCTGCCAAAACAGCCTCGACAATGTGGTGCCGAATGTCATTTATGTCTATGCGAGCCGCATAGGCCCACACCGGCGCGACCGGCGCAAATCGCTCAATCTCTTTAATTATGCTTTCTGGATATCGGTTGAAGTGCATCACGGCCGCACCTCCTGCCGCCGCAGTTGCGATACTGTCACCCCGCGCCGCGCCGCCTCAGCCTTCTCCATGGCCGATGGTGCGCCACGCCGCAAGGCGGGCGCCGGTGGTGGAGGTGGTGAGACCGGCGCCGCGCCGCCTGGGAACGCCCCTTCACCCCCGAGGAAGTTAAATAAATCCGCGGCATTGACGTACAGCCGCGCGCCGATGCGCGCGATCGGCAGAGGCAGAGAACGACGAGAGTCAACGCGAGCGTTTTTAATGCTTTGCGGATGTAAACCCGCCAATTTGCAAGCTCGAGCGAGCGGCAAACGAAGCTGCCCACCACAAAAAACGGAAACGAATTCAACAAACTGGGATTGGTGTTGCATTTTTCATGCCCTTCCCCCGCCGCAACGGGAAAAAAGGCGTACCGGCAGCCCGGCTTTCAGGTCACGCAGTTGCCAAAAAATAGGGCGCGACGAGGACGCTTAAAGCGTCGAAAAATGCACAGCGCCAAAAAAACTAGCGCCGGGTCGGCACGAGACGTGCCAGATTTGAAACGGCTGGCTTTATGCATTTGCATCGGTAACACCAGCTACCGTGAATGCATAATATCACAATTCAAATGAATAAAAATACCCCGCGGCAATATCTTTAACCCAATTTTTCCGCTAACTTCTCAGCTTGAAGGTGTGTATATCGTTTCAGCATTTGAAGCGTTTTGTGCCCGGAAACCGCCGCCAGCTCCAAAACCGAAAAATCCCCACGCTCAGCCAAACGTGACAAAGCCTCATGCCGCAGATCATGCCACCTGAAATCGGCGACACCAGCGCGCGCGCAGGCGCGCTCCAGAGCGCGTTTAAGCGTCAAACGCTCGCACGGGAATACCCTCCCCTTCAAATCACGTGGAAGCGTCTCTAAAGCCGCTAGCGCACGACTGGAGAGCGGAACCGCGCGCGGTTCCGCCGTCTTTATCTTGTCTGGATCCAGCAACAGCGCCAACCGGCGCTGCTTGTCAATATGGCGCCATTCCAGCGACAGCATTTCACCCTGGCGCATGGCAGTCTCAACGGCGAACGTGACCGCCGCAGCCAGCCAAGGATTCCTGCTTTTTTTACATTCCTGCTCTACCTTCTCCCACTCAACAGCCGTTAGCCGCCGATCCCTCGCTTTGCTGTCCCGCGGTTTTCGTATCTTGTTGACCGGATTCCCGCGCGGCAGAGTGATGCCGCATTCAGCCTCGCCAAAGCCGAGAATCTTTGAAAGCATGTAAAGCTCTTTCCTGACGGAACTTTCAGAAACCACATTCAAACGATCATCACGAAACTTTGCGACAAGATTCTGATCGATTGCCGCCAACGCATAATCACCGAACCACGACTCAAGCCGCGCGCACTGAAAACGCCAGGTCTCGTTGCCATCCCGAACGCGGTAATGGTGCGGCGCAAACTCGGCTTTGAATCTACCAACGAGATCCGAGAACGTCATCCGTTCCGCGTCGGCCAACGAAGCAAAAACTCCCCTGTCCATCTTCGACTCGACATCACGAGCCCAAATCTCCGCTGCCGTCTTTGTTTGAAAAGACTTCGTCTCAGCTGGCCAGCCGTGACGCCTGACACGGGCTTGCCAGTACTTTCCGCGCTGTGTGATTGCAGCCATAAACACCCCCAGACATCAGAATATAAGAATTCTCTAACTGTCGCAAAATTGGCGCAAAACCAATTTTTATTATTCTGATATTAGCCGCAATCCGCGTCAATACTGGGTTTTGTATATTTAATTCACGCGCCTCCTAAGCGTGAGATACAGGTTCGATTCCTGTCGAGGAGGCCAGACGGCCCAGAAAGCAGCACACTGACGATGTGTAAACCCGCCGCGAGCGGGTTTTTTTGCGGAACACCACCGGCAAGCCCCAGCCCCTCAGCGCTCCCGCGTCACCAGCCAGATTCCGCCGCAGACGAGCAGCAGCGCCGCGACGTTCTTCCATTCGAGGATGCTCTCGCCGAGGAAGATCGCCGAGAGCACCGCGCCGAACACCGGGATCAGGAAATTGAACACGGCGACCAGCCCGACGCGGTTGTACTTGAGCAGCACGGTCCACAGAGAGAAGGCGGCCGAGGACAGCAGGACCATGTAGCCCATCAGCGCGGTGGATTGCAGGGTGAAGCCGGTCAGTGTGCCGCCGGTGGCGTACCCGAGCACGACGAGCGCCACCCCGCCGATGCTGAGCTGATAACCGGTCAGGACAACGGAGTCCATCGTCTGCGAGAGTTTCTTTCCGTAGATCGTCGCCGCCGAGAGGATGAACGCGGCCACCACCACGCAGCCCTCGCCGAGCAGCGTGAAGTTGAAGTCGAGCAGATCGGGGCTGAAATTAACCACCATCACGCCGACAAAACCGATCAGACAGCCGGCAATCTTGAGCGGACTGAGCCGGTCGTTGTGATAGATGAAATGCGCCAGCAGGACGCTGAAAAAGGTGCCCGTGGAGTTCATGATCGAACTCTTGACACCGGTCGTGTAGGCCAGCCCGATGTAGAAGAAGGTGTATTGCAGCGAAGTCTGCGTCAGCCCGAGCAGGCTGGTCGAGAACAAATTGCGGGCGTTCATCACGAAGATGTTGCGCCGCGTCGCCAGGGCGAAGATGAGCAGCAGCAGACCGGCGAAGGCGAAGCGGTAGCCGGCGAACACCATTTTCGAGGGAATGTCGTTGGCGGCGATGCCAAACATCGCGTAGCCGTTCTTGATCGCCGGATAGGCGCTCCCCCAGAGGAAGCAGCAAAACGAGGCGAGCAGGACAACAACGCGACGGTCGGAGAAAAAGGACTGTGGGTTCATGGTTCCGTGGTTCTTTTCATTTTTCCAGCGTCACCAGCCAGATGCCGGTGCACACGAGCAACAGGGCGGCGAGGTTTTTCCATTCCAGGAAGGTTTCTCCAAGGAAGATCGCCGAGAGGACCGCACCGAAGATCGGCACGAGAAAATTGAACACGCTGACCAGGCCGACCCGGTTGTACTTGAGCAGCACGCTCCAGAGCGTGTAGGCCACCGACGAGTTCAGCACGAGGTAGCCGAGGATCAGCGACGACGCGAGCGTCACCGGCGCGAGCTCGGCGCCGAGCGCGTAACCGATCGTCAACAGCACCGCACCGCCGAAGGTCAGCTGCCCGCCAGTCATCAGGCTCGAATCCATCGTCCGCGAAACGCGCTTGCCATACACCATGCCGGCTGCCATGAAAAAGGCGGAGAGGATCATGCTGCCCTCGCCGATCAGCGTGAAGCTGAAGTCGAGAAGACTCCGGTTGAAGTTCACCACCAGCACCCCGGCAAAGCCGATCAGGCAGCCGAAGCTCTTGACCCAGGTCAGGCGGTCGTTGTGGTAGATGAAATGCGCGAGCAGCACGCCGAAGAATGACACCGTGCCGTTGAGCACCGAGCTCTTGACGCCGGTGGTGTAGGCCAGCCCCAGGTAGAAGAAGACGAACATGACGGCCGTCTGCAACAGCCCCAGCGCCCCCACCTCCAGCCAGTTTCGCCGTGACAGCGCACCAAGGCTTTTACCCGAAACCATGGCGATGCCGAGCAGCAACACCCCGGCCAGGGCACAGCGCCAGCCGGCGAAAACCAGCCGGCCGGCCATGTCGCCCGGCTGGATGGCAAACAGCGCAAAACCGTTCTTGATCGCCGGATACGAACTGCCCCAGAGCAGGCAGCACAGCGTCGCCAGAAGCATGACGGCCTTGCGGTCGGAGAAGAACGGATGATGATCCAGCGCACGGCTCGTCATGCTCAAAGTTTCAAAAGGGTGAATGTCAAAAAAAAAAGGCGTATCGAGCCACGGGTTGGAAGCTCCTTGATACGCCGCAGAATGTTGAGTTCTGCTGAAGCGAATTATCCGGAATAAAACACTTCGATCAATTGCATTGATACAATAAAATCGATAATTTTTTCTTATTAACTTTTAACCGTCATGGATTTCCGCCAATTCCGCTATTTCGCCGTCGCCGCCGAAGAACTGCACTTTGCCCGGGCTGCGGAAAAACTGGGAATCGCCCAGCCGGCGCTGAGCCAGCAGATCAAATCCCTGGAAGAGCAACTCGGCGCGCAGCTGTTTCATCGCGCCAAACGCAGCGTCACGCTGACTGAAACCGGCACGGCCTTTCTCCACGAGGTACGCGAAACGCTGGCGCACGCGGGAAAGGCAGTGCGCACCGCGAGGGACACGGCACGCGGCGAAGCCGGACACATCGACATCGGGCTCGTCGGCTCGGTGATGTACGAGCCGCGCTTTCCGCGCCTGCTCACCGATTTCAGCAAGAATCGGCCCGGCGTGCGCATCTCGCTGCACGAAACGCCAATCCTTACGCAGATCGACGCGGTTCGCTCGCGACAGTTCGACATCGCCATCATCCGCGATCCGGTCCCGTTAAACACGCTGGAAGATGTCGACTATTTCACGCTATCCAGCCAGCGACTTGTCATCGCACTGCCGGAAGCCCATCGCCTGGCCGCCAGAGAGACGATCCCGCTGGCCGACTTGGCCAATGACGCGTTCCTCGCTTTTGCCGACCCGCCCGGCGTGGGGATGGGGCAAGCCCTGCTCGATCTGGGCCGTGCGGCGGGATTCGAGCCCCGCATCACCCAGAAGGTGTCCGAAATCGCCACGCTCGTCAGTCTTGTCGCGGCCGGTTTCGGCGTCAGCCTCGTCGCGGAAACAGTCCGCCACCTGCGTTTGCCGGGCGTCTGCTACCGCCCCATCGCCGGCATCGATACGCCGTCGAACCTGATCGTGGTGCACCGCCGCTTCGAACGTTCAGCGGCCGTGCGCGCCCTGCTCGACAGTATGCGCAACGCCAGCTAGCCGGATTTCATTTATCGAACACGACGCCCTTCTTGAGGATGAAGCAGCCGTACGGGCGGTTCTCGCTGTTCTGCACCACGGCAAAGCACTTGCGCGCGCGGGTATAGAAATGCAGCCGTTCGATTACTGCATGGCCGACGTCGCGCCCTTCGGCCTGGCGGCACACCTCCAGCACATCGGAATGCACCTCCAGCACGGCGCCCGGATTGTCGCTCGGGTCCATCCACGACAGCGGCGCGTCGACGAAATTATCCAGCGGCATCAGTTCGAGGATGCCGGCGATCGTTTCCGGCGCGTTCATCCCGCCGAGGGTGATCAACTTGCCGGTCGTCGTTTCGGCCGCGACCGAATGCGAGGGGAAGTTGCGGTCGACCACCACCAGTTCGTCGCCGTGCCCCATCGCGGCCAACACCCAGAGCAGTTCGGCGTCCATGAACGCCGGAATCCGTTTCAACATACGAGTCTCCCTTGTCGTGAATAATCGTCACGCCGACCACAGCGGCGGCTCCTGCATCAATGCAATCTGTTCGCACAATTCCAGAATCCGCTCTTCCCAATAGCGTGTGGTGTTGAACCACGGAAACGCCGCGGGAAAGGCGGGATCGTCCCAGCGTCGCGCAAGCCAGCCAGCATAGTGGATCAGCCGCAGCGTGCGCAAGGCTTCCACGAGGTGCAGTTCGCGCGTGTCGAAATCGTGGAAATCCTCATAGCCGGCGAGGACGTCGGCCAGTTGCCGGGACTGCTCCTCGCGCGGCCCCGACAACAGCATCCACAGATCCTGCACCGCCGGCCCCATGCGCGCATCGTCGAAATCGACGAACCACGGCCCGCTGCCTTGCCCTTCTTCAACCCACAGCACGTTCCCCACATGGCAGTCGCCATGCAGGCGCAGCCGCGCGACGTCGCCAGCTCGGTCATAGCAGCGGCGCACGCCGTCGAGCGCCTGATCGACAACGCCGAAATAGACGGCCGCCAGATCGTGCGGAAGAAACCGGCCATGCCGCAGATAGTCGCGCGGCTCCTCGCCGAAGCTGTGCACATTGATTTCGCCGCGTTCGCTGAACGCGCGGATTTCGCCGATGGCGTGGATGCGCCCGATGAAGCGCCCCATCCACTCCCGTGTCTCGCTGCGGTCGAATTCCGGCGCTCGCCCGCCCTGTCGGGGAAAGACTGCGAAGCGCAGGTCGCCGTGGTGATGCAATGTCTGCCCGTCGATCGACAGCGGCGCGACGACCGGCAACTCGCCTGCGGCCAACTCCGCCGAAAAGGCGTGTTCCTCCTGGATTGCCGCGTCCGACCAGCGCCCGGCGCGATAAAACTTCACCACCCGCGGCGACCCCTCTTCCATGTACACCTGATAGACGCGGTTTTCGTAGCTGTTCAGGGCCAGCAGCCGTCCGTCGGGCTGCAGGCCGACGCTCTCGACGGCATCAAGCAGGGAATCCGGGGTCAGCGTGGAAAACGGTGTCGCCGCGAGCGCATCGGCAAGCATGGGCATCTCCGCAAAAGGACCGTGACCGTGCAGGATACACCGCCGCCGCTGGTTCCCCGATGCCTGGCGCGCTAACATTCGGCGCTTGACACACAGAGACCTTCCCCCAATGAGCAGCAACTCGATCGAAATCCT
Source organism: Propionivibrio pelophilus DSM 12018 (assembly GCF_059569095.1). Taxonomy (NCBI): domain Bacteria; kingdom Pseudomonadati; phylum Pseudomonadota; class Betaproteobacteria; order Rhodocyclales; family Rhodocyclaceae; genus Propionivibrio; species Propionivibrio pelophilus. The sequence goes on from NZ_JCANUT010000041.1 coordinate 8,209, forward strand.
CGAACAAGCCGGCGTCCGTTACCTCTACTTCAGCGCCGAATGGATCCAGGGCGCGATGCGCATCCAGCGCCCGAACGCCCTCGAACTGGCCTACACCCGCGAGATGATGGCCGGTCTGCTGCTGCGCGAGGCGCCGTGGCCGCGCGACGTCCTGCTGGTGGGTCTGGGCGCCGGGTCGCTCGCCAAGTTCATCTACCACAAGCTGCCGCACGCGCGCATCACGGTCGTCGAAATCGACCCGCAGGTCGAGGTCGTCGCGCGCCTGCACTTCAAGCTGCCCGACGATCCGTTGCGGCTGCGCGTGGTCATCGGCGACGGTGCTCGTTTTCTCTTGCAGGATGGCGGGCAGTACGACTACATCCTCGTAGACGGCTTCGACAAGAACGGCAAGGCCGGCGTGCTCGATACCGAACCGTTCTATCAGGCCTCCCGGGCCAGGCTGAGCGACCGGGGTTTGTTCTGCGTCAATCTACTCGGTCGCAGCCGCGGCTTTGCCGCAAGCAAGAACCGCATTGCCTGCGCCTTCGACGATCAGGCTTTCGTCTTTCCCTCCTGCGACAGCGGCAACGCCATCGCTTTCGCCCGCGGCGGAGAGCCAGTGGACACCACGATCGACGAGTTGCTGGCGCGCGCCGACGCGCTGCGCAAGGAAACCGGCCTGAACCTCACGCCGACGGTGCACCGCCTGCGCGACGAAGGCTGCCTGCTAAAGAACCGGCTGGTTTTTTAGGGGAGTGCTGATTTATTGGAGATTCGCCATTCCGGCGAAGGCCGGAATGGCGGGTATTTCAGCGTTTCCCCTGCTGCGCCATATTCAGCACGTGGGCGGCCATGGCCTGCACCACCGCATCGGACTCGCCGACCGGCGCCGACAGCTCGAAGGTCACGTCGGGGTGCGCTTCGTGCAGCGCCGCCAGTTCCTCTGGAATATCGCGCATCAAATGGCCGCCACGGGCGATGAACAGCGGCACCACGAGAATGCGCTTGTAGCCTTCCGCCATCAGTTTTTCCGCGCACTCGCCGAGATTCGGCGGCATGAGTTCCATGAACGCCAGTTCGACACGCAATTCGGGCGCCTGTGCCACGACGGCATCGCTCACGCGACGCAAGGGCAACGCCCACGCAGGTTCGCGCGCACCATGCGCGATCAGGATAAATGCGGTATCAGCCATTCTGGATTCCTTCAAGAGACAAGAAAGCGGCTGGATCACTCCGCCGCACCGCCCGGACAACACCCGCCGCCGGGCTCCGAAAAAGCGACGATTCTAGCGCAAACGGGATTGCCTATTGGTCTGGCCAGCCTTTAGAATTGATCCAGTTTCCGCGAATCGCTTTCAGGACGTGGAGCCGCCGCCAAAGGGCTCCCGACTATCCCCCACGACGTTTGCCCGAGCGCGGAAAACTGGCCGGAAAACGCCCGGAACAACCCCGCAGCCGCGACGGCGCAACGAACCAGGAGCCACAATGGACAACGCAACAGATCGCGAATCGGTCCCGGAACCACAGAACCCGATCGGGATGGACGGCATCGAGTACATCGAGTTTGCCACCTCCAAGCCGCAGGCCCTCGGCGGCGTACTCGAACGCCTCGGTTTCCGGCTGGTGGCCCGGCACCGCTCGCGGGAAATCGAACTGTACCGCCAAGGGTCGATGAACCTCGTCGTCAATTCCCACCCAGCGGACATCCCGCGCACCGTCAACCCGGATGAACGCCCGGTCATCAGCGCGATGGCCATCCGCGTGCGCGACGCTGCTGCCGCCTTCCGCCGCGCGCTCGATCTCGGCGGCTGGGAAATCCCGGTCCACGCCCGCGCCATCGAACTGAACATTCCGGCCATCCACGGCGTGGGCGAGAGCCTGATCTACTTCGTTGACCGCTACGACGAATTCTCCATCTTCGACATCGACTTCCGCGTCATTCCCGGCGCCGACCCCAATCCGCCAGCGATCCACGACATGCACTACTTCGGCCTCGTGCAGTACGTCGGAGTCGACCGGACGCTGGACTGGGCGGAGTTCTACGGGCAGATTCTGGGTTTCCGGCCGCTCCCCGACACCACGCGTTTCGGCATCATGCCCAAGGGCCTCCTGCTGCAAAGCCCGTGTGGAAAATTCTATCTGCAGCTCATCGAGCCTGATGGCGCTGCGCAGTTCGCGCCGATGGAAGAGCATTTCCAGCGTATCGGCCTCGGCACACCGGATGTGGTCGGCACGGCACGGGAACTGGAGAAGCGGGGCATCGAGTTCCTTTCGACCGACAAGGTTCATACCTCCGAACGCGGCGCCCTGACGGCCTCCATGCTCGGCGGCGTGATGTTCGAGCTGGTCCATACTGACGACGGGAAGTGACGCCGTGCCGATGAATTTCAACGATTTCGGGATCGACAGCGCTTCCATGGCCGGATCGCTGGAAACCCGCCTGGCGGCCGCGCGCCAGTCCGGTTTCACCCACGCCATGATCTCGGCGACGGACATCGTCGGGCACCCGGTCAGCACCGAAGCCGCCGTCCAGACCATCCGCAACAGCGGCCTGCGGGTCACCGGCCTCGAAGCGCTGCGCGATTTCGAGGGCCTCGACGGCAAGCTGCACGACTACAAGGTCGATGTCGCCAAGTCGATGCTGCAGTTGTGCAGCCGCATCGGCAGCCGCGTACTGCTTACCGAGGCCTCGTCATCGGTTCACGCCGACATCGACCCGGACAAGATCGCCCGCGACCTGCGCAAGCTCGCCGTTCTGGCGCTGCCGATGGGTATCCGCATCGCCTTCAAGGGACTATCCTGGAGCCGCACCGTCCGCGATTTTTCCGCCGCGGCCGAGATCATCTCACTGGCAAACTGCCCGAACCTCGGCCTGGCGATGGATGCCTTCGACGTCATTGCCGCGGGTGTTCCGCTCGACGACCTCGACCTGGTCTTTCCCGACCAGATCTTCCTCGTGCAACTCTCCGACTTCATGATTCAAGAGATTCGCTCGACCGAAGAACAGGCGTCAACCGCCGCGCACTTCCGCGTTTTTCCCGGCGAAGGCGCCCACAGCGAATCGATCGCCAGGTTCATCGTCAAGCTGGAAGAAATGGGCTACCTCGGCGACTACAGCTTCGACGTCTACAACACCGACTACCTCCAGATGCCCGCCGAAACCATTGCCGACCGCGCCCGTCATTCCGCCGAGTGGCTCGGCGAAACGGTCCTGCGACGCACGCTGCCGGTGCCGAACGTGGAACGCCTGCGCACCGCCAAACTTCACCTGCCGGGCTGACCCCCACGAGCCGAATTCGGCCGGCGAGAACCCGGCCGATCGTGCGGAACTATAATAGACGGCTTTTCCGACCCGTCTGATTGTCGCCGTGCCTCACGCCAAGCCGCAGCCAGCCGCTGCAACCCACCTGCCCGTCCCGCTCCCCGCCGTTGCCTTGCCCGTCGCAAAGGCCGGCGAACGTACCCAGCTCCCCTCGTATTCCGGTTCGTCCGACGCCCTCGTGCTGGCGCAACTGGCCAACGCGCGCAAGGGGATGCTCGCCGTCCTCACGGCCAGCGCCGGTGACGCGCAGCGTCTGCTCGACGAGCTCCCGTGGTTCGCCCCCGGCCTCAAAGTGCGTCTGCTGCCGGACTGGGAAACGCTGCCCTACGACAGCTTCTCGCCCCACCACGACCTCGTTTCCGAACGCCTCGCCACGCTCTACAGCGTCACGCGCGGCGACTGCGATGTGCTGCTGGTGCCAGCGTCGACGGCAGCCTACCGTTTCGCGCCGCCGGCCTACCTCGCGGCCTACACCTTCTTCCTGCAAAAGGGCGAGACGCTCGACGCCGACGCCTTCCGCGCCCAGTTGACACTGGCCGGCTACACCAACGTCTCCAACGTCGTCTCGCCGGGCGAATACTCGATCCGCGGCGGACTCGTCGACCTCTATCCGATGGGCTCGGCGCTGCCCTACCGCCTCGACCTTTTCGACGACGAGATCGAAAGCATCAAGACCTTCGACGTCGACACCCAGCGCACGCTCTACCCGGTGCCGGAAATCCGCCTCTTGCCGGCGCGCGAGTTCCCGCTGGACGACAAGGGCCGCGCCCGCTTCCGCCAGCGCTTCCGCGAAACGTTCGAGGGCGACCCCGCCAAGTCGGGCATCTACAAGGACATTTCCAGCGGCATCCCCTCGGCCGGCATCGAATACTGGCTGCCGCTCTTCTTCGACGAAACGGCGACGCTGTTCGACTACCTGCCGCAGGACGCCTCGCTCTGCCTGCACGGCGGCGTGCCCGAAGCCTTGCGCGATTTCTGGCGCGACGCGCAATCGCGCTTCGACATGCTTTCCGGCGAGAAAAGCCGGCCGCTGCTGCCGCCGTCGGACCTGTTCCTCGACGAAGAAGCCTTCTTCACCGCCGCCAAGCCCTACACGCGACTGGTGCTTGCCAAGGGCGACGACGGCCCGACGACCGCCGTGTCACCGGTGGCCGTCGACCGCCGCGCCGACGATCCGCTTGCCAAACTCAAGTCGTTCATCGACACCTTCCCCGGCAGAACGCTTTTGCTCGCCGAATCGGCCGGCCGGCGCGAGACGCTGGCCGACCTGTTCGCCGAATACGGCCTGCGGCCGGAAGCCAGCGCCGACCTTTCCGGCTTCCTCGCCGGTGACGCCAAGGTGGCGCTCGGCGTCGCGCCGCTGCACGAAGGTTTCGTGTTCGACCAGATCGCCTTCATCACCGAAACGGAACTCTACGCCGGCAGCCCGACTCGCCGCACACGCCACGCGGCACAGAAAAAGGCCTCGCTCGACAACTGGCTGCGCGACCTGACCGAGCTGAAAGTCGGCGACCCGGTGGTGCACGAGCAGCATGGCATCGCTCGCTATCAGGGGCTGATCCACATGGACCTCGGCGAAGGCGACATGGAGTTCCTCGAACTGCATTACGCCAACGACGCCAAGCTCTACGTGCCGGTGTCGCAACTGCACGTCATCTCGCGCTATTCCGGCGCCGACCCGGATGCCGCACCGCTGCACACGCTTGGCTCGCAACAGTGGGAGAAGGCGAAGCGCAAGGCGGCGCTGCAGGCACGCGACACCGCGGCCGAACTGCTCGCGCTCTACGCCCGCCGCGCTGCCCGTCAGGGCCACGCCTTCGAATTCACCGTACACGACTACGAAGCCTTCGCCGACGGTTTCGGCTTCGAGGAAACCGTCGATCAGGCCGCCGCCATCGAAGCGGTGATCACCGACATGAAGTCCGGCAAGCCGATGGATCGCCTCGTCTGCGGCGACGTCGGCTTCGGCAAGACCGAGGTCGCCTTGCGTGCCGCGTTCTGCGCGGTGGCCGGCGGCAAGCAGGTCGCCGTGCTGTGCCCGACCACCCTGCTCTGCGAACAGCATTTCCAGACTTTCAGCGACCGCTTTGCCGACTGGCCGATCAAGATCGCCGAACTGTCGCGCTTCAAGACGGCCAAGGAAACGACGCAAGCACTGAAGGAACTCGCCGAAGGCAAGATCGACATCGTCATCGGTACGCACAAGCTGCTGCAGAAGGACGTGACTTTCACCCGTCTCGGCCTGGTCATCATCGACGAGGAACACCGCTTCGGCGTGCGCCAGAAGGAGGCGCTGAAAGCCCTGCGCGCCGAGGTCGACGTGCTGACGCTGACCGCGACGCCGATCCCGCGTACCCTGGGCATGTCGCTCGAAGGACTGCGCGACTTCTCGGTGATCGCCACCGCGCCACAGAAACGCCTCGCGATCAAGACCTTCGTCTCGCGCTTCTCCGACGGCATCATCCGCGAGGCGCTGTTGCGCGAATTCAAGCGCGGCGGGCAGGTGTACTTCCTGCACAACGAGGTCGACACCATCGAGAACATGCGCGACAAGCTGACCAAGCTCCTGCCGGAAGCGCGCATCGTCGTCGGCCACGGCCAGATGAACGAGCGCGAACTGGAGCGCGTGATGCGCGACTTCACGCAGCAGCGCGCCAATCTGCTGTTGTGCACGACGATCATCGAGACGGGCATCGACAACCCGCACGCCAACACCATCGTCATCAACCGCGCCGACAAGTTCGGCCTCGCCCAGTTGCACCAGCTGCGCGGCCGTGTCGGTCGCTCGCACCACCAGGCTTATGCCTACCTGCTGACGCACGGCGAAGCGGATGGAACCTCGGGGCTGACCAAGCAGGCGAAACAACGCCTCGAAGCGATCCAGATGATGGACGAGCTGGGCGCCGGCTTCTACCTCGCCATGCACGACCTAGAAATCCGCGGCGCCGGCGAAGTGCTCGGCGAGAACCAGTCCGGCTCGATGCAGGAAATCGGTTTCAACCTGTACACCGAAATGCTCAACCGCGCCGTCAGCGCACTGCGCCAAGGCAAGGAACCGGATCTGCTCGAACCGCTCGGCATCGCCACCGAGATCAACCTGCACACACCGGCGCTGCTGCCGAATGACTACGCGCCGGACGTGCACGAACGGCTGACGCTGTACAAGCGTTTTGCCAACTGCGATTCGCTCAACGACGTGAGCGCAATGCAGGAGGAACTCGTCGACCGCTTCGGCGAACTGCCACCGCAGGCCCAGTCGCTTCTGGAAAGCCACCGCCTGCGCCTGCTGAGCAAGCCGCTCGGCATCGTCAAGCTCGACGCCACGGCATCGGGCGTGACGGTGCAGTTCGAGAAAGCGCCGCCGATCGAGCCGATCGTCATCATCAACCTGATCCAGAAGAACCGGAACTACAAGCTGGCCGGACAGGATAAACTCTCGCTCACCCGTAACTGCCCGACGCTGGCCGACCGCGTCGCCGCCGTCAAGGAACTGCTGAAACAACTGAAGCCATGAACCATCCTGACAAGACCAACATCGCCACGCCGGACATCGAGAACGTCAACGTCACCGATTTCGACGCGATGCCCTCGCCCGAGGAAATCCACGCCCGCGTGCCGCTGTCGGACAAGGCCACGCAAACCGTCATGCACGGCCGCGAGGCGCTGCGCAACATCCTCGACCGCAAGGATCCTCGCCTGTTCGTCGTCGTCGGACCCTGCTCGATCCACGATCCGGCAGCGGGCCTCGACTACGCGCGCCGCTTGAAGAAACTCTCCGACGAGTTGAGCGATACGCTGCTGCTGGTCATGCGCGTGTACTTCGAAAAGCCGCGTACCACCACCGGCTGGAAAGGGTTCATCAACGATCCGGACATGGACGACTCGTTCAACATCAACAAGGGCATGGAACTGGCGCGCAAATTCCTGCGCGACGTCGCCGAAATCGGCCTGCCCGCCGGCACCGAAGCGCTCGACCCGATCTCGCCGCAATACCTCGGCGACCTGATCGCCTGGACCGCCATCGGCGCGCGCACCACCGAATCGCAGACGCACCGCGAGATCGCCTCCGGCCTCTCCACCCCCGTCGGCTTCAAGAACGCGACCAACGGCGACGTCGGCATCGCGGTCAACGCCATCCTTTCCGCATCGCGTCCGCACAGCTTTTTGGGGATCAACGGCGAGGGTCACACCTCGATCGTACGCACCCGCGGCAACCCCTACGGACACATCGTCCTGCGCGGCGGCGACGGCCGCCCCAATTACGACACGGTCAGCGTGCGCATCGCCGAGGAAGCGCTGCGCAAGGCCAAGCTGCCCGCCAACATCGTCGTCGATTGCTCGCACGCCAACAGCTACAAGAATCCCGAACTGCAGCCGCTGGTCATGTCCGACGTCATCAACCAGATCCGCTTCGGCAACACCTCGCTGGCCGGTGTGATGATCGAGTCGAACCTCGTCGCCGGCAACCAGCCCATTCCGCAAAACCTCGCCCTGCTGCGCTACGGCTGTTCGGTCACCGACGCCTGCGTCGGCTGGGAGACGACCGAAACCATGCTGCGTGAAGCGGCCACCCACCTGCGCGACGTCCTTCCGAAGCGCCATCAATAAATCAAACAGACATCACCAAGGAGAAAACACCGATGCGCCCTCTGATTCGCCCCTTTACGGCCCTGCGCCCGCGTCCCGAGCACGCCGCCGCCGTTGCCGCGCCACCCTATGACGTGCTGTCCAGCGAGGAAGCCCGCGTCCGCGCCGATGGCAAGCCGTATTCTTTCCTGCACATTTCCAAGGCCGAAATCGACCTGCCCGAGGACATCGACCACTACGCGCCGGAGGTTTACGCCAAATCGGCGGAAAACCTGCAGAAGCTGATCGACCAGGGCATCCTGATCCGCGAAGCCAAGCCCTGCTACTACGCCTATCGGCTGGTGATGGGCAACCACGTCCAGACCGGCCTGATCGCCGCCGCCTCGGTCGCCGACTACGACAGCAACCGCATCCGCAAGCACGAGTTCACCCGCCCGGACAAGGAAGACGACCGCGTCCGCCAGATCGAGGCGCTGAACGCGCAGACCGGCCCGGTCCTGCTCGCCCACCCGGACAGCGACGAGGCTGAAAAACTGATCGCCGACGCCACCGCCGGCACGCCGATCGCCGACCTCACCGCCGACGATGGCATCAAGCACACCGTCTGGCTGATCGATGACGAAGCGACGATCGCCAGCATCAGCGCCGTCATCGGCGCGATGCCCAACCTCTACATCGCCGACGGCCATCACCGTTCCGCCGCCGCCTCGCGTGTCGCTGCCGCCCGCCGCGGCAAGGGCCAACCGGAGTCGGCCGAACACTTCCTGGCCGTCATTTTCCCGGCCCGCCAGATGCGCATCTTCGACTACAACCGCGTCGTGCGCGACCTCAACGGCCATTCCGTCGAGTCGTTCCTCAAGGCGGTCAGCCAACACTACACGGTGACGCCGTCGGACAAACCGGTCCATCCGGAACGCACCGGCGTCTGCGGCATGTACCTCGCCGATCACTGGTATCACCTCGCGATCAACCCGGACCTCGTCCCGGTCGCCGACCCGGTGCGTCGCCTCGACGTTTCCGTCCTCTCGGAACAACTCCTCGGCCCGATCCTCGGCATCGCCGACCTGCGCCGCGACACGCGCATCGATTTCGTCGGCGGCATCCGCGGCCTGCCGGAACTGGAACGGCGCGTGAACAGCGGCGAAATGGCCGTCGCCTTCGCCATGCACCCGACGCAATTGACCGAACTGATGTCGGTCGCCGACGCCGGAGAAGTGATGCCGCCGAAATCGACCTGGTTCGAGCCGAAGCTGGCCGACGGCCTCGCCTCGCACGTGCTCGATTAAGAATCACCGACGCAACCACGCCCCGAACGGCCGCCACGGCTTTTCGGGGCGTTTCGTTTTCAGGGCTTTCCCGGCAGGAACGGCAAGGCCAGATCGACCGCCAGCGCGATCCGTTTCTCCAGTGCCGGACTGCTGATCCGGTAATCGGTGAAATCCGCCTCGGTGGCATAAACACCGAGCGGCAGCGTCAGCGCCTGCTTCATGGCGAACAGCGGCCGCATCTGCTGGTCGATCATCAAGCCGTGCAAGGGGCTGCCCCCGGTCGCCGCGAGCAGCGTCGGCGTCCCGGCGAGCGCGTCCATGCCCAAGAAGTCGACGAAATGCTTGAACATCCCGGTATAGGTCGCGCTATACACCGGACTGGCGGCGATCAGCACATCCGCCGACTCGACGGCGGCCAGATGGCCGAGAATTTCCGGCGGCAATTCACAGCGCTGCAGGCACGCCCCCATCGCCCGCCCGAATTGTGCTATTTCCAACACATGCGGCACGATTGTGCGACATTCGCCAAGCTTCGCCAGCAACGCCTCGCACAGCACCAGCGTGCGCGAAGGCCGTTGCAGACTGCCACAAAGCACTGTGACGTTAATTTCGGACATGGTCGACTTCCTCACTTTGTTGCAAAAAGCCCCAACTGCCGCAAAAACCGCGCCGGCCCTGCAAAAACAACGAAGGCCGCGCAGAAGCTCGGCCTTCGATTGCTCAGAAACGAACCGCGTTCAGAGACGGAAACGCGAAACCGAATCGCGCAACTGGTTCGCCAGCGTTTCGAGCGAGCGAACGTTTTCGTTCGCTGCACGCACCGAGGCCGCCGATTTTTCGACCATTTCGGCAATACGCTCGACGTTCTGGGCGACGCTGGTGCTGGCTTGGCTCTGCTCGGCCGTCGCATTGGCGACCTCGCGCACATTGCTCAAGGTCGTCGCCGCACCGGCGTTGATCTCACGCAAGGCGGCGGCAGCCGAACCGGCCAGCTCAACGCCACGCGCCACCTGCGGCGTCACTGACTGCATGCTCTTCACCGCCGCGCCAGTATCGGTCTGCACGGCACCGATCATTTGCGTGATCCGCTCGGTCGCCTTGGTCGTGCGCTCGGCCAGCTTGCGTACCTCATCGGCAACAACCGCGAAACCGCGCCCCTGCTCGCCGGCCCGCGCCGCCTCGATGGCGGCATTCAGCGCCAACAGATTCGTCTGGTCGGCGATATCCTTGATGACCGCCGCAATGCTGTCAATTTCGCGCGAGCGCTCAAGCAACCCTTCGATCTGTCCGGAAGCCTCGGCCACCATCGTCGAAACGCTCTGAATCGTATCCGAAGCGCGGTTCACCATTTTCTCGCCATCCTCGGCCAGCGTGCTCGAACGCGCCGAGTTTTCCTCGGTTTCGCGAGCGCTGCTCGAAATGTGGTCGATGCTCACGGCCAACTCCTCGACCGCGGCCGCCGTCGACGACGTCGCTTCCTCGGAATGCACGGAAGCATCGTTGATCTGCTCCATCTGACCGGTCAGATCGGAAGCCGCCTGCCCGAGCAGAACTGAGCCTTTCTGGATACCCTCGATCATGTCGCGCAGACTGGTCTGCATGCGCGCCACAGAAGCCAACAGACTGTCTCCGCCAAACCGCCCGTCGAGTTGGCGGCTCAAATCGCCGGCGGCAATCGCCTGCGCTACTTCCGCCGCATAATCCGGTTCGCCGCCAAGGCGCTTGTAAATACTGCGCGCCATGGCCACGGCCAGACCGACGACAATCGCCAGCATGACCACACCAAGGCCGATGTAACTCCAAGCCTGGCGCCAAAAAGCGGCATCGATATCATCGACCCACGCTCCGTAGCCGACCACCCAGTCCCAGCCCTCGATTTTGGTCACCCCGTTGATTTTTGGGAGCACTTGATCGGAGCCGGGTTTCTTGACCGCAATCTCAACAAAACCAAAGGGGCTAGATGACAACAAATCCAGGTAGCGCTGAAAATCAAAGCGGCCATCCGGTAGTTTTTTCCCGAAATCAACCTTGCCCAGTCCTTCGTTTTGATTACCTGGAAGCACCAAGGCCATCGCACCTGTTGTGCGAATCCAGATGTAGGCGGTTTTCCCATCGCGTAGCGCCGTCATCGCCTCGACGGCTTTGGCTTGTGCCTCATCGCGCGACAGTTTTCCGTCCTTTTCCAGCGATTTGAAATAATCGATTTGATGCGCCGCAAGGGAAAGCACGGTGCGAATTTCGTTGTACCGATCCTCAAGCATCGTCGAGCGTAAGGAACTTAGGCCGAAACCGGCCATTAGAATCAGTCCCAGCACCGAACAAATGACGATAACGGCAAGCCGCCTTGATAGTTTCATTTTTTCCCCTCACTTTATTTTGTATGTAGTCTGAGCACTACCGAACGCCCAACCCATCGACCCGCAGAATAACTACTATTGGACCGAGCTCTGTTGAGGACCGAGCTCTGTTGAAGTTTGTTCTGCATGGTAGCAGCCAATCGAAAGAAATTCTTCCCCGCACACTGCTGGACACCCCCAACGTCCTGTAGCACACTCGCTTTCGCGGCGACGACCACGGCGCCGGACAACGACAAAACCCCATGAGTTATCGCAAAACACTCCTTTCGCTCGCCGTCTGCACGCTACCCGCTGCTTCCTGGGCCACTGAAGGCAACACCGGCGACCTGACGGAACTCTCGCTGGAACAGCTGCTCAAGGTCGAGGTCGAGGTCGTCAGCGCCTCGCGCTACGCGCAAACGCTCTCGGAAGCACCGGCATCCGTCACCGTGATCGACGAAGCCGAATTGCGCCAGCACGGTTACCGCAACGTCGCCGAAGCGCTGGTGACCGTTCCCGGCGTCTATTCAAGCAACGACCGCAACTACACCTACCTCGGCGTGCGCGGTTTCAATCGTCCCGGCGATTACGGCACGCGCATTCTGCTGCTGACCGACGGCGCCCGCCGCAACGATCCGCTGTTCGACCAGGCGATGCTCGGCAACGAATCGCCGGTCGAGATCGACTGGATAAAGAGCATCGAATTCGTCCCGGGCCCGGCCTCGTCCGTCTACGGCCCGAACGCGCTCTTCGGCACGGTCAACACCGTCATGCTTGATGGCGGCGACATTAACCGTACACGCGCCACGCTCGATGCCGGTACGGAACAAACGCGGCGGCTCGGCGTGGTCTCCGGGCAGAAAGTTGACGCCGACCGCGACTGGTTCGTCGGGTTCTCGGCCTACAAGGCGGATGGCGACAACCTGTATTTCCCGGAATTCGACGACGGCATCACCAACGGCAAGGCGAGCCGCCTTGACGGCGAGAAGTACCACAAGCTGTATGCCAAATACCGCTGGGGCAACTGGCGGCTGGCCGGCAATTTCAGTTCGCGCAAGAAGGATCTGGCGACGGCCCCGTGGGGTACCGAGTTCGGCGCCAGCGGAACGTGGTCACGTGACGAGAACAGTCTGGTCGAACTGCGCTACGACGGGGATGAATCCGGCGGATGGACCCCCGCATTTCGCCTGTATAGCGGCCACTACACCTATGACGGCAACTACCGTTATGAGGCCGACCCGGACTCCCGCGACCGCGCAACGACCACCTGGCACGGCGGCGAATATCGGCTGACCTACGGTGGCTTCACGAATCATCGCCTGATCGTCGGCGTCGATGCCCAATGGAACACCAAGGTCGAGCAGATTTACTACGAAACCGGGCCGAAGAACGTCATCCTCGACAGTAACGAGCCCTCGCGCACCGCGAGCGTTTTCCTGCAGGACGAATGGCGATTCCACCCCGACTGGCTCGTAAACCTCAGCCTGCGCCATGACACACACAGCGAGTTCTCCAGCGCCACCTCGCCCCGTCTGGCGTTGATCTGGCAGACTACGCCGCGCCTGACCCTGAAAGGGATCGTTGGCCAGGCCTATCGTTTCCCCAATGCCTACGAGCGCTTCTACCATGACGGGGACGTGACGCAATCGGCCAATCCGGATCTCGATCCCGAACGCATCGTCAGCCGCGAACTGGCGGCATTCTACCGCTTCGGACAAAGCAGCCAGCTCGGCATCAGCATCTATGACAACACGATCAGCGACATGATCGACCAAATCACCGATGATCAGGGCGTCTCGACCTACGCCAACCTTGACAAGGTCCACGCCCACGGCGTCGAGTTGTCAGCCGAAAACCGCTGGGCCACGGGCTATCGCCTGCGCGGCAGCATCGGCTGGCAACAGAGCCGGATCGAAGACGGCGAATCGCTGGCCGATTCGCCCAAGCTTACCGGGAAGCTGATCGCCGACGCACCGCTCGGCGCTGGCTGGACCGCTTCCGGCGAAGTGCTCGGCCTGTCGTCGCGCAAGGGCTACAACGGCGATGTTCCCGGCTACGGCATTGTCAATCTGAAGATCACCTCACCGCTGGCCGCCGGATTTGGCCAGTTCAGCTTGGCAATCTACAACGTCGGCGACCGACGCTACCATGACCCCGCCGGCGCTTACCTCGACCTGCGTGCGATCGAGCAGAACCGCCGCCAGTTGATGATGCGCTGGACGCTACCGTTTTGAGTCATGGCATGATCCTCCAGCCGTTCGACCGACTTCGGTCACTGATCGCCTCCACGCTCGTCATCTTGGGGCTTCTTGCACTGAACGACGCGCAAGCGCAGATGAAGGCATCGGAACCCGATCTCAAGGCGGCCATCATCATCAATATGGCCATGTTCGTTGACTGGCCAACCCAAGGTCCTTCCCCTGGAAACCAACTGACGATCTGCTTCATTACCGATAGCCCGGTCGCCTCTGCACTTGCCAAAGCCCAAGGGAAAACCATACGCAACCGGACAATTGACGTCCGGAAGGTGCGACTCCAAGCGCTTTTCGGCTGTCACGTTGCCTACCTGTCATCGGAAGAGCGGGAGCGCCTGCCACAGATACTGGCCGCAGTTCGTGGCACGCCCGTTCTCCTTACCGGCGACACGCCGGACCTATTCCCCGAAGGGGGCATGTTGAATCTGGAACTGAGTGACGGCCACGTGGTCTTCGATATCAATCTGCGCAACACGCAGGAGGCCGGGTTGAAAATCAGTTCGAAAGCGCTTCGCTTGGCCAGAAAGGTCATCGAATAGCATGGAAGTCCTCGCGCACACGCGCTACACGAAGCGGCTGAGTGTGATCACGACTGCGGTTGCAGCGCTAATCACTTTTCTCCTGCTGATGAGTTATCAGTACCTGTCCGGGTACCGGCAACTGGATCAGGAAGTACACAGCAAAGCCGCGATCATCGCCACCAACAGCGCGGCGGCACTGGTGTTCGGCGACAACAAGGCCGCCTACGAGAACCTCAGCGCAATCCGCAAGACCCCGCGCATCCTCGGCGCAGCAATCTATCAGGCCGACGGCCGATTGTTCGCCCTGATTAACGACCCGCAGGCACAGTTCCCCGACGCCATCGATCCAGACAACTCCGAAGTCGCGAACGGCAAAAGCGATTTCATTTCCCATTTCGTGCGAGAGGAGATCGCCCATGACGGCACCCGTGTCGGTTCGCTGCTCCTGCTCGCCACGCACAAGCCACTGTATCTGAACCTTCTGGTCTACGCTGGCGGACTGATCGTGATCGGACTGATCGCACTGATCCTGGCGCGACGTTTTACTGCCTCCCTGCGCAAGAAAATGGCTCTGACGGAAGGCCAGCTTGAGCAGATGGCGCTGTACGACCGTGTCACCGGACTCCCCAACCGACGCTTCTTTGAGTACGAACTGAAGAAAGCGATCACCCGCGTCAAACGCGAAGGACAAAACGCTGCCCTGCTGACAATCGACGTTGATGACTTCAAGAAGGTGAACGACCTGTGCGGACACCCGATGGGCGACAAGGTGCTCGAAATGATTGCTGCCCGCCTGAAGAGCGTCATGCGCGCCGACGACATTCTGGCCCGAGTCGGTGGCGACGAGTTCGCTGCCATCCTGTTCATGATCGGAGAACCGGAAAACGTCGACGCATTGGCAGAAAAAATGATCAAGGCCATCGAAGCCCCCTTCCCGACCGAGCCAATCCCCAGCCACGTCGGCTTGAGCATAGGCATGACGATGATGCCAAGCGACAGCGACGATCCCGAAACATTGATCCGCTGGTCAGACATGGCCATGTACGAGGCAAAGGCACATGGCAAGAACCGCGCCCAGTTCTTTTCCGAAGATATCAACCAGAAAATCCGGGTAACCCTGCATGTCGAAGCGGCCTTGCGTCAGGCGTTGAAAGACAACACGGGCGAGTTGTACGTCGCCTATCAGCCACAGATCTGCGCGCAGACCCGCCGAATCGTCGGCGTCGAAGCGCTGGCACGCTGGACGCGGCCTGACGGAACGCCACTCTCCCCTGCGGAGTTCATTCCGGTCGCGGAGAAAACCGGCCTGATCGTCGATCTGGGCGCCTGGCTTATCCGCCAAGTCTGCTGCGACATCTCATGGCTCAGGCAGCAAGGAATCGACATCGACAAAGTGGCAATCAACGTCTCACCACGCGAGCTCACCCGCGGCAACACCATCGTCGAGAACGCCTGCCGAACCATCCGGCAGTTTGGAGAAGAAATCACCAGTTTTCAGTTCGAGATTACCGAAAACGCACTGATGGCCGAACGCGCCGCCGACGTGCTGGACGCATTCCATCGATCCGGCTTCTCGCTGGCGATCGACGACTTCGGCACCGGCTATTCTTCGCTTGGTTATCTCAAGCGTTTCCAGGTCAGCACCCTGAAAATCGACCAATCCTTCATCAGACGGCTTCCCGGCGACACGAACGATGCCACCATCGTCTCGGCCGTCATCCAGATGGCTAAAGCCCTTGGTATCAGCCTCGTTGCAGAAGGCGTCGAAACGGACGCCCAAGCCCGCTTCCTCACTGAGCATGGGTGTGACGTCCTGCAAGGCTACCTGTTCAGCCGCCCGTTACCCCGCAAGGATCTCGCCACGTTCATTACGAGCCATTCCGCCGCGCAATAGCCAGGCATTCAAATTGCTTCCAATAGTTCATCACGACGAATTGGAGGCAAACATGGAACCCGAAGAACTGCTCTCGCTGATCACCCTCGGCGCCATAGCGCCCTATGCGCTCGAAGCCATCTTCAGAAAGGTATCCACAAGAGGTTTCAGATCCGTCATTGGTGCATATGCACCGACATGGGGCCGTCTTCAAAAACACGGAACACACGCCACATGAACCACGCAGATGAAACCTCTTGGAAGGGAAAGGTACCTTTTCTCGAAAAAACGTTGACTTGGCCAGAAAGCACCTTATAATGCGGTCCTTCTTCGATGCCGCAGAAAATTCAGTGGCACGGAAGGCGCGTAGCTCAGTTGGTTAGAGCACCACCTTGACATGGTGGGGGTCGTTGGTTCGATTCCAATCGCGCCTACCAACACAAACCGCAGCAAGGCGTTAAGTTCGCTTGCTGCGGTTTTTCTTTTCCGCACGACACCAGCCGTCAAGCTCCGCCCAGCCCGGCCTTCGCTTCCAAAAGATCGCGCCATACGCTAAAATTGTCGGCCTGGCCCGCTGGCACCCCTTGAATTCCGGCGGATAGCGTTTTTCTGGCCCTTCCAGCCGCGCCAAGTAAAATTTCGAAAGCCAGAGCAATTCTCTGGCTTTTTCATTTCTGGGATTACATCATGCCGGTCATTACACTGCCTGACGGTTCGCAACGGGAATTCGCTCAGCCCGTCACCGTTGCCGAAGTCGCCCAAAACATCGGTTCCGGCCTCGCCAAAGCCGCTCTGGCCGGCAAACTGAACGGAAACCTCGTCGACACCAGCCACTTGATCGACTCCGACGCCACGCTCGGGATCGTCACCGACAAGGACCCCGAAGGCGTCGAGATCATCCGCCACTCCACCGCCCACCTGCTCGCCTACGCAGTCAAGGAATTGTTCCCTGAAGCACAGGTCACCATTGGCCCGGTCGTCGAAAACGGCTTTTACTACGATTTTTCCTTCAAGCGCCCCTTCACCCCGGAGGACTTGGCCGCCATCGAAAAACGCATGGCCGAACTGGCAAAAAGGGACACCCTCGTCACCCGCGAAGTTTGGAATCGCGACGAAGCGACGGCGTTCTTCAAGTCGATCGGCGAACACTACAAAGCCGAACTGATTGCGGCAATCCCGGAAGGGCAGCAAGTCTCGCTGTATCGTGAAGGAGACTTTGTAGACCTGTGCCGCGGGCCGCACGTCCCTTCGACCGGAAAACTCAAAGTATTCAAGCTGATGAAAGTCGCCGGCGCCTATTGGCGTGGCGATCACAACAACGAGCAACTGCAGCGGATCTACGGCACAGCCTGGGCAAAAAAGGAAGAACAGGACGCCTACCTGACGATGCTCGAAGAAGCGGAAAAACGCGACCACCGCCGCCTCGGCCGCCAACTCGACCTCTTCCACCTGCAAGACGAAGCGCCCGGAATGATTTTCTGGCACCCCAAGGGCTGGGCCGTCTGGCAACAGGTCGAGCAATACATGCGCCGCGTCTATCAGGACAACGGCTACATGGAAGTCAAATGCCCGCAGATTCTTGACCGCACTCTCTGGGAAAAATCCGGCCACTGGGCGAACTACAAGGACAACATGTTCACCACCGAGTCGGAGAAGCGCGACTACGCGATCAAACCGATGAACTGCCCGGGCCACATCCAGGTATTCAACACCGGCCTGCGCAGCTACCGTGACCTCCCCTTGCGCTACGGCGAGTTCGGCTCGTGTCACCGCAACGAACCCTCTGGTGCGCTGCACGGCATCATGCGTGTTCGCGGCTTCACCCAGGATGACGGCCACATCTTCTGCACCGAAGACCAGATCCAAGTTGAAGTCACCGCGTTCAACGCGCTTGTCCGCAAGGTCTATGCCGATTTCGGCTTCCATGAGATTGCCGTCAAGCTTGCCCTGCGGCCGGAAAAACGCGTCGGCAGCGACGACGTCTGGGACAAGGCTGAACTCGCCTTGCGCGAAGGACTCCGTGCATCGGGACTCGAATGGGACGAACTACCCGGCGAAGGCGCTTTCTACGGCCCGAAGATTGAATTCCACATCAAGGACGCCATCGGCCGCTCCTGGCAATGCGGAACCATTCAGGTCGACTTCTCGATGCCACAACGTCTCGATGCCGAATACGTTGGCGAAGACAACGCCCGCCACACGCCCGTCATGCTGCACCGCGCCATCCTCGGATCGCTCGAGCGTTTCATCGGCATCCTGATCGAAAACTACGCTGGCGCCCTGCCGCTTTGGCTTGCCCCCGTCCAGGCAACCATTCTAAACATCTCCGAGAAGCAGGCAGTCTACGCCAAGCATGTTACGGATACGCTACGGACAGCAGGCCTTCGCGCCGAAAGCGATTTGCGGAACGAGAAAATTACCTATAAAATACGCGAACATAGCTTGAACAAGCTGCCCTACCTGATCGTCGTAGGCGACAAGGAAATGACAGCGGGTTTGGTTGCCGTGCGTACACGCGGCGGTCAGGATCTCGGACAAATGACCATTGAGGCCCTGATCGGACGACTTCAGCAGGAAGTCGTTGCGCGAAGTGGCACGGCTTAATTTTTATCGGAACAAGGAGCGAAACCATCGCACTGCAAAAGTCGCATCGCGTCAATGAGGAGATCAACTCCCCGGAAATTCGCCTGGTGGGCGCCGAGGGAGAAGCTCTAGGGATCATGAGCGCCAGACAAGCGCTTTATCTGGCGGAAGAGGCCGGCGTGGATCTGGTTGAAATCGCCCCGATGGCGCAACCGCCGGTATGCCGGATCATGGACTATGGCAAATTCAAGTACCAGGAGCAGAAGCGTCAGCACGAACAAAAGCTGAAGCAAAAGCAGATTCAGGTAAAGGAAGTCAAGCTACGTCCCGGCACGGATGAAAACGACTACCAGATCAAGTTGCGCAACATGACGCGCTTCCTGCAGGAAGAAGACAAGGTGAAGGTAACCCTGCGCTTCCGCGGCCGCGAAATGGCCCACCAGGAAATCGGCATGCGCCAGATCGAGCGGATCAAGAGCGATTTGCAGGACGTTGCAACGGTCGAGCAGATGCCAAAGATGGAAGGGCGCCAGATGGTGATGATTCTGGCACCAACCAAAAAGAAGTAGTTTTTTGCAGTTGCGGTACTCATAAGTGGCTTCGGGTTAAAAAGTATTCCCGTCGGGAAACACCTGATTCCATGTTTATAAACAGGAGCATTCAATGCCCAAGATGAAGACCAAGAGCGGCGCCAAAAAGCGCTTCAAGGTCAGTGCGAGCGGCCGCGTCAAGCGTGGCCAGGCGTTCAAGCGCCACATCCTGACCAAGAAAACGACCAAGGCCAAGCGTCAGTTGCGCGGCATGACCGGAGTGCATGACTCCGACAAAGCCATGGTTCACGCCATGATGCCTTACGCATAAGGAGACGATAAATGCCCCGAGTAAAACGTGGTGTAACGGCGCGCGCGCGCCACAAGAAAGTACTTGTCCAAGCCAAGGGA
Organism: Propionivibrio pelophilus DSM 12018; assembly: GCF_059569095.1. Taxonomy (NCBI): domain Bacteria; kingdom Pseudomonadati; phylum Pseudomonadota; class Betaproteobacteria; order Rhodocyclales; family Rhodocyclaceae; genus Propionivibrio; species Propionivibrio pelophilus. Next base: position 27,874 of record NZ_JCANUT010000041.1, read on the forward strand.
TTCCGCGGTCGCCGCAAGAACGTATACCGCATCGCCAAACAGGCGGTGATGAAGGCCGGTCAATATGCCTACCGTGACCGCCGGCAGAGGAAGCGTCAGTTCCGCGCTCTGTGGATTGCCCGTATCAACGCGGCAGCCCGTGAACTTGGAATGAAGTACAGCACCTTCATGAACGGTCTGAAGAAGGCCCAGATCGAAGTCGACCGCAAGGTTCTGGCCGATCTGGCTGTTTTTGACAAGCCGGCATTCGCAGCACTGGCCTCGCAGGCCAAGGCGCAACTCGGCGTATAGCCGTACGAGCACAAGAAAAAGGAGGCTCGTGCCTCCTTTTTTTTCTCATAGACGTTGAAAATCCCATGCTGAACCTTGATCAAATCGCGCAAGATGCCGCTGCCGCATTCGCCGCAACGGACGATCCAGACACCCTCGAGCAAATCAAGGCTCGGTATCTCGGCAAGAGCGGACAGATTACCGAACTGCTCAAGGGGATGGCCAAGCTCCCCCCCGAGGAAAAAAAATCGACCGGCGCAGCGATAAACCGCGCCAAGGAAACCATCGAAGGGGCACTTTCCGCCCGCCGCGAAGCCATCCGGAAACAGGCGCTTGAAGCCCGTCTCGCCGGAGAAGCGCTGGATGTCACACTCCCCGGCCGGGGAGAAATACGTGGCGGCCTGCATCCGGTGACGCGAACACTCGAACGCATCGAAGCACTGTTCCACTCGATCGGCTTCGAAGTCGCCGACGGCCCCGAGATCGAGGCCGATTTCCAGAATTTCACTGCATTGAACACCCCCGAGGATCACCCGGCGCGTTCGATGCACGATACTTTTTACCTGCTTGACGAGGACGGCAAGGTCGCCAAGGACATTCTCCTGCGTACGCACACGAGTCCGATCCAGGTCCGCTACATGCAGGCGCACGTCGCAAAATACGCGCATCTGGAAACAATGCCAGAGATTCGCGTAATCGCTCCCGGCCGAGTTTACCGCGTAGACTCCGATGCCACGCACTCCCCGATGTTCCACCAGGTCGAAGGCTTATGGATCGGCGAGAACGTCAGTTTCGCTGACCTGAAAGGTGTAGTTGCCGACTTCCTTCGCCGCTTCTTCGAAAGCGACGACCTGCAGGTACGCTTCCGCCCTTCCTTCTTCCCGTTCACCGAGCCTTCCGCTGAAATCGATGTCGCCTTCATGAGTGGCACGCTGAAGGGGCACTGGCTGGAAATTGCCGGCTGCGGCATGGTGCACCCGAACGTTCTGCGCCACGTTGGAATCGACCCGGAAAAGTACATCGGCTTCGCCTTCGGCATGGGCCCGGACCGCCTGACCATGCTGCGCTATGGCGTCAACGATCTGCGCCTGTTCTTTGACGGCGACTTGCGCTTCCTCCGCCAGTTCGTCTAACGGTTTTGTTGAAACGGATCACCCATGAAATTCTCTGAATCCTGGCTGCGCACCTTCGTCAATCCGGCCGTATCGGGCAAGGAATTCTCGCACCTGCTGACCATGGCGGGACTTGAAGTCGAGGAAGAGGAAACCGTGGCCCCCGCCTTCAACGACGTCATCGTCGCCGAAGTTCTCGAGGTTTCCAAGCATCCGGACGCGGATCGACTCAATGTGTGCCGCGTCAACATCGGCAATGGCGAACCGCAGCAAATCGTCTGCGGAGCACCCAACGTCGCCCCCGGCCTCAAGGTCCCCTGCGCCCTGCCCGGAGCCAAACTCCCGGGCGACTTCACGATCAAGATCGCGAAAGTCCGCGGCATCGAGTCCTCGGGGATGCTCTGCTCGGCGAAGGAACTCGGGATTTCAGACGAGGCATCCGGACTGCTCGTGCTTGCCGACGATGCGCCGGTGGGACAAGACATCCGCCAGTACCTCGACCTTGACGACCGGCTGCTGACCCTCAAGCTCACGCCAAACCGGGCCGACTGCCTCTCGATCACCGGGATTGCCCGTGAGGTGTCTGCGCTCACAACCACGTCGGCAACATACCCGCAGATAGATGCATCTCCGGCAACCATTGTTATAAGGCGAGAAATCATCCTCGACGCCCCTGAAGCCTGCCCGCTTTATTGCGGACGGGTCATTTCCGGCGTCAATGCAAAGAGCCCGACACCGGAGTGGATGAGGCGTCGACTTGAGCGCAGCGGTATCCGTTCGATCTCCGCCCTCGTCGACATCACCAACTACGTGATGCTCGAACTCGGTCAGCCGTTGCACGCCTTCGACAATTCCAAACTCACCGGCGCGATCCACGCACGCTTCGCCGGCGCCGGAGAGGAAATACGACTCCTGAACGAACAAATGCTCCAACTCCAGGATGACGTGCTGCTGATCGCCGACGACCAACGACCGCTGGCGATGGCCGGTATCATGGGGGGCGACGAGAGCGGCATTTCGCTTGAAACGACCGAGATGTTCCTCGAATCCGCCTTCTTCGCACCGAAGGCGATTGCCGGGCGCGCCCGCCGTTACGGTTTTGGCTCGGACGCGTCGCACCGTTTCGAGCGCGGCGTGGATTTCGGCGGCACACGGACAGCACTCGAGCGCGCCACCCAACTGATTCTTCAGATCTGTGGCGGCCAGGCCGGACCTCTTTGTGAGGCACAAGCGTCTCCCCCTCCACGACAGCAGGTCCGGTTGCGATTGGCACGCGTCGCCAAGGTTCTTGGCGTCGTCTTCACCACGGGGGAGGTCACCGATATTTTCTCCCGCCTGGGATTCTCGTTTGTGCATGATGGTGACGATTTCATCGTCACACCGCCAAGCTATCGTTTTGATATCGAGATCGAAGAAGACCTGATCGAGGAAATCGCGCGTCTCCATGGCTACGACGCAATCCCCTCCCAAGCGCCTCAAGCAAGCCTGTCGATGCTTCTGCAGACGGAAGATCGCCTTCCTGTTTCCCGTATCCGTCAGAGCCTGGCAGGGTTGGGCTTTCAGGAAGTCGTCAACTTTGCGTTCGTAGACGAATCGTGGGAAAAGGATTTCGCTTCAAACAACGAGCTGATCTGCCTTGCCAACCCGATCGCCAGTCAGATGGGGGTCATGCGCTCGACACTGATCGGCGGCCTGGTTGCGAATGTGCAGACTAACCTCAAGCGAAAACAGAGTCGTGTCCGTCTGTTCGAAACAGGCCGCTGCTTCTTCCGCGAGTCACAAGGCACCCCCGTCAAGGGATTCAACCAACCCTGGAAAATCGCAGGTATCGCATACGGCAGCGCGCTTCCGGAACAATGGGGAAGCACTGCGCGACAAGTCGATTTCTACGACATCAAAGGTGACATTGAATTGCTACTTGCGCCCATGACGGCACGCTACGAGAGAGTCGTACACCCCGCCTTGCACCCCGGGCGCAGCGCGCGAATCCTCGTTGGAGAAAAACAGATCGGCATTCTTGGCGAACTGCATCCGCAGTGGGTCCAGAAGTATGATCTGCCACTTGCTCCAGTCGTTTTTGAACTTGACCTGGAATCACTGACAGGCGCCCGGCTCCCCAACTATTCGGAGGTATCCAGACAACCGCCCGCCTACCGCGATCTGGCAATCGTCGTTGACCAGAAACTGGACTTTCAACTCATTCTCGATGGCCTCTCCGCCAATTCCCCAGCCATCGTAAAAGAGGTCAAATTGTTCGATATTTATACCGGGAAAGGCGTTGAGCAGGGGAAAAAAAGTCTTGCTTTCCGCATAGTTATGCAAGATACTGAAAGAACTTTGCAAGACGCGGAAGTAGACTCGGCAATGCAGCAACTCATCACCTATCTGAACCAGTCCTTCGCGGCACAGCTTCGCGTCTAACTGGAATTGACATGACGCTCACCAAAGCAGAACTTGCCGATTTGCTGTTCGAAAAAGTCGGTCTCAACAAACGTGAAGCCAAAGACATGGTGGAGGCTTTCTTCGAAGAAATCCGGAATGCCCTGGAACGTGGTGATGGCGTAAAACTCTCGGGATTCGGAAACTTTCAACTCCGCGACAAACCGCAACGGCCGGGGCGTAACCCTAAAACAGGCGAAGAGATTCCCATCACTGCACGACGAGTCGTAACATTCCATGCCAGCCAGAAACTGAAGGGTGAAGTGGAGCTTTCCTATAATGGAACACAATCCTAAAGACTCTCCGGAAGAGCCTTTGCCCCCTATTCCGGCCAAACGTTATTTCACGATTGGAGAAGTTAGCGAACTGTGCGGCGTCAAGCCACACGTACTCCGATACTGGGAACAGGAGTTCAGCCAACTCAAACCGGTAAAGCGCCGTGGCAACCGTCGTTATTATCAACATCATGAGGTACTCCTCGTTCGACGTATTCGTGAACTACTGTACAGCCAGGGGTTCACCATTAGTGGCGCGAGAAACCGCTTGGAGGCCCCCCAAAACAGCAATGATCGTCGCCAGGAAGTCTCATTAGAATCGCTCCGCGGAGAATTGTGCAGCATCATCGAAATACTCCGGAATTAAGACAAACAAAGCCTTTTTAAGATATAATTACGGGCTTGTCGGGGCGTAGCGCAGCCTGGTAGCGCACTTGCATGGGGTGCAAGGGGTCGCGAGTTCGAATCCCGCCGCCCCGACCAAAGCATCACTCTGGAGCTGACCACTCCAAACCACTACAGACTGATAAACCCCATATAAATCAGACTGTTATCGACTAACCCGCCTCCGCAAGGACGCGGGTTTTTTCGTCTACGGTGGTCTGTATTGGTCGTTTTGCTGGGACAAAATTGGGACAAGTTTTTTGTCCCAGTAAATCCAGTCTAGGTCTGAAACTTTAAACGAGGCGATTACGGTGCAAAGCAAAGCCAAAGAATGGTAGCAGTGTTGTTTTTTGCACACACCCTCTCCCTCTCTCTTCCCGTTCGACGTTTGGGCGAAAGGAAAGGACGCCATTGCCCCAGACATCCAAATTCACGAGTACAAGTCTCAGCCAGTTATTCTGGCCCACCCTGGCACGGATGCGCGGCGCGCGAATTACCGCAAGGCGCGAAACCCCGCCCGACTGACTTGCAAAATATACCTCATGGGGTATAGAATGAGAATATACCCTATAAGGTATATTCAGCAATGAAAGATTGGCCAACATTTCCGATTCCAGGCGCCCAACAACTCGCTGGAACGCTGAGCGGATTGCGCAAGGACCGCGGACTGACGCAAAAAGAGGTCGCTGCTTTGGTCGGGCTGCAACAAAAAACCGTTTCGCTGCTGGAAACAGAACCGCATCGCTGCAGTGTCGGTACGCTGTTTAAATACCTGTCCGCGATTCGTTATTCAGCCAGTCTGAAGAGCAAGGACTTTGACCCTTACCAGAATAGTGAGTGGTAAGGTGCTGCTTTGACTTAAGCGCTCCCGCACCTCAGCGCAGAGAAATCGCGCATCATCTGTCGGCTCTGGGTGCTGGCTGTGGATGCGCGGACGCAGACTTTGCAATGCGTAACTACGAAACCCAGCATCAAAACTCAGAAATGCACTCGGGCAACCCTTGAATGCTGACTGTGTCTGATTCCTCGTAAGTAGGCACCTTTTGTGAAATTGAAGCGCGCGCCTCATCGCCTATTTGCCATTTCAGCAACCGAACCTTGGCTTGCCATTTTATGCAGTCGGGGATGACAATTGCGCCTTCTTATGTGATTCGGCACTTATCATGGCCCGCAAGAAAACATCGGCGTTTGAGGACATCATCGACATTGCGGCGCAACTACCGTGGAAAGTCGGCGTGGTTCTAGCGATAGTTGCGTACCTCATCTTCCATTACTTTTCGACGCGCACACCTTTACCAACCAATCCGGCCGAACTCAAGTCGCTTGGAAAAACAATAGGGGAAAGCGTCGGACAGAGCCTGACCACGACACTTGCGACGTTCTTGCAGTACATCATTCCGACGGGCCTACTAATTGGCGCGTTGGTCTCATTCATCAAGCGCAAGCGACAAACAGCCCTGCACGCACAAGTCGCTTCGGACCGCTCATCCAGTGCTCTTGAAAAGATGAGCTGGCGTGAATTTGAAGGATTGGTCGCCGAGACCTTTCGGCGCCAGGGATACCGAGTGGTCGAACGCGGTGGAGACGGTCCAGACGGTGGCGTCGACCTCGAGCTACATCAAGGGAACGACAAATATCTCGTTCAATGCAAGCAATGGAAGTCCTTAAAAGTGGGCGTTGCTATTGTTCGAGAGCTTTTTGGTGTCATGTCGGCCGAGCACGCTGTCGGTGGCTATGTCGTGGCCTCAGGAGAATTTACGCAAGAAGCCAAAGCTTTCGCTGAGGGCCGCTCCATTCGCCTCGTCGATGCCCGAAAGCTGCGTTCACTGATTGCATCCAATGCGGCAGTGCCAATTGTGTCTCACCAATCAGAACCCCGTAATTTGCCTGGACCGACAGTAGACGCCGCACCGGCATGCCCGAAGTGCGGAAGCCCCATGGTTCGGCGAACTGCCAAGGCCGGCGCAAATGCCGGACGAACGTTTTGGGGATGCTCAACGTTTCCCGCGTGCCGAGGTATACGGGGGTAGCCAGCTATTGCCCCTTATCGGTTAGCGACACAGAGCTTGTACGCTCAAGGGGACTTTCGAAGCTGATTGGCTCGATGGAATGCCAAGTATGTCATGTGAGCTGATTTGAGCTCCCGTAACGTCCAGGTCGGCGATATCCCAAGCTGAGTTTTGGCCGAATAAGGCAAAGCTTCGGACACGAGCAAGCCCCCCTCGTCCGAGAACGAAATCCAGCCGCCGTCGAACAGCGCATCGACGTGTGGCGCGAGAAGTAGACCATTGAAAACATCCAGCCGCTCATCGTCACTCCCGCATTTTGCCCATGGTTTGATGTGTGAGGCCCGGAGCAATCCCGGAACGGTCAAACCAGTAACACAGCAACGCCCCTCCCAATAGTCAAATAGCGCATTCCGAAACAGGTTCTGCCCAACGCGTTGGATAACAAGGCGTTCTGCCTCGGTGCTTTGGGGTAAATGCTGTTTCTCACGACGAAACTGGTCTGCCACTCGGTTGGGCATAGTGCGCGCTACGACCGACGCCCGCTGCAGAACCGGGTACAGCTCATCTATGCCCTTCACCCGCGCCACTCCCTCCGCAGTCCTGTCGAGAAGCATCGGGGACGACGCTTCTACAAGAAATCCATTCTCTCCCTCAACGCGAATCAGGAGCACTTCAGGAAACTGTGCGGAGCGCAATTCCATGATGTCATTGCTGGAAAGGATGGGGGTACGCTCAAAGCCGCAGTCTGCTGCCGCTTTTTCCAGGCGCAAGCGCATGATAGGGGTCATGTGGCATTTCCCACTTGTTAGTTATCGCCGCCTCGCATTACGTCAGCTATCAACGGGCGACGTGCATTCAAGATTTCGAAGAAGGCCATAGCCCTCCATCATTGAGGCCAACCGTCGCGTCACGAAGGTCGTCCTTTGTAGCCGGCTGGAGCAGCCTTGAGCTCCCTTCTGGCCTTGACCAAGGTGGTCGATTTGAAAGGCGCCGGGTCTACTTCGAACACGCTCACCGCGACCTGAGGTAGGTCGTCAACCGTAGAGTCCAACGGGTTAAGCGGCTATCTGTTTTGCATGGTATTGCTGGGTGAATTGTGCCGGCGACAGATAGCCCAGTCTCGCCTGCTTACGAATTCGGTTGTAGAAGATTTCAATGTACTCGGTGATTTCCTGCC
>NZ_JCANUT010000042.1:0-35268 GCF_059569095.1 Propionivibrio pelophilus DSM 12018
CGCAATCCCACGGTATTCGCCATCTCTTGATCGAACCGGGTCGGCCGATGCAGAACGGCTACATCGAGAGCTTCAACGGCAAGTTCCGTGACGAGTGTCTGAATGAGCAGTGGTTCGAGACCTTAGCCCAAGCCAGAGCTGCTATCGCCGTTTGGCGTCAGGATTACAACGAGGTCAGACCACACAGCAGTTGTGGTCGAATGCCGCCAGCCAAGTATGCCGCGTTACATCGCCAGAAATCGATCGCGATAACGCAACCCAATACCGAAGGAATCCTTTAACCTTGCAAGCGGACTTCCTGCGAATTGATTGGTACGGCTACAGGGGGCAGGTCAAACCCGTTGGACTCTGCGGTTGACGACCTACCTCAATCGCCACGCATCCGCGCACCTTCGACCGCGGTCAGCAAATCGAGCAACCGGCGCACATCGAGGCGCTGGTTTCGTACAAGCGGGAAGCCTTCGCGCACCGGGGGACGGATCAACTGATTTCCCTGATCCCGGCCAGTCGGGCGTTGCTGACGCAGGCGACGGAGCGCGGCGAACCGCTGGGACGGACGGTCCGCGCCTTGTTGGAACTGCTGAACGCCTATGGCACCGCCGAGCTGAGCGCCGCCATCGCCGACGCGCTGGCGCGGGGCGTGCCGCATCCGAACGCCGTGCGGCTGGCACTGGAGCGCCGACGCCGAATCAGTGACGAACCGCCCCCGCTGGCCGTTGCCTTGCCCGAGCACATCCAACGTCGCGATGTACCTGTCCGCCCGCATGCCCTCGATGACTATGACCGCCTGATGGAGAACGACCATGACGATTCCCGCTGATGCCAAATCCCGCGCCGCGGCCTTGCAACTGCATGGCCTGCTCGCCCATTGGCCCGAGTGTGCCGAGGCCCCGTGGCTGACGTCCCTGCTCGATTGGGAGGAGACAGAACGCGCCCGGCGCTCTCTCGAACGGCGCCTGCGCTGCGCGCATATCGGGCGATTCAAGCCGCTGGCCGACTTCGACTGGGCCTGGCCGCAGCAATGCAACCAACGTGCCGTCGCCGATCTGATGACGCTCGACTTTCTGAGCTCGGCGACCAACGCCATCCTGATCGGTCCGGCCGGCGTCGGCAAGACAACGATCGCCCAGAACATTGCCCATCAGGCGGTGATCCACGGCCATACCGTCCTGTTCGCCACCGCTGGCCAGTTGCTCGGCGATCTGGCGGGCCTCGATAGCGATTCGGCACTGCGCTACCGACTGCGTCGCTATGCCGCGCCTGACCTCCTGGTGGTCGACGAGGTCGGCTACCTCTCCTACTCGAACCGCCATGCCGACCTGCTCTTCGAACTGATCAACCGCCGCCACGAGAAGAAGAGCACCTTGATCACGACCAACAAGGCGTTCTCCGAATGGTCCGAGGTGTTTCCCAACGCCAGTTGCGTGGTCGCCATGATCGACCGGTTGGTGCATCACGCCGAGATCGTCGTCATCAAGGGCGAATCCTACCGCCGCAAGGAAGCCCAGGAGCGCGCCACAGCAAAAGCGACGAAGCGCAAGACGCGGGAGGTCGAGGCATGACGCCTCATCAGCCTTCCGGACTCCGATCGGGTCTCCCGTTGCTGATCGATCCGAACTGGTCGCCCGAGCAGGTCCTGGCCGTCATCGAGCTGCTCGACGATTTGCGTGAGCGTATCTGGGCCCACTACGAATCCGTCCTCGTCGACACATTCGAGAACGATCGCGTGACCCGTCACGACATCGTGACCGCTGACCCGCCGTTCTGAGCCGCCGGGCACGTCAAAACCACAGGGGGCCTCGCGGCCCCCTGTTTCGTTCACTCTCCACCTTTACCTCTCGCCGCCAGTTTGTGTCGCCATTTCTCGCCGCCAGATTTCTACGGATTTACGACACCGGCAACAATATTGGGCTTGTTGTCTTCGTTGCGGCCGTCCAGATACGCCTGATAGTGGGCGGGGGAACGCAGCAGATGCTTGAGGCCGGAACACGAAACGGAATCCGGCAAGCTGTGATAGTCGGCGTTGCTCAGGTCGCCAAGATGGAAGCAGCCCGGCACAACCCCTTGGGTAATCGCGGAAGGGGTAATGAGGTCGCCAAGCGAAGCATCCAGGCAAGAGGTTACAAGAGAGGTAGTCATGGCAGCGGTCCCAAGCTCAAAAGCAGTTGATAAGGTCATGTTACCGAAGACCTTTTCCTTTTCTAGGGGGCAATTGCGCCAGTTTGGCCAAAAACATTGGGGCTTCGGATTCTTCGGTGGACGGAGCCTGAGTTATCCCTTAGTCGGCCAAGTGTCGATTTCGGCCAGCAAGGTGGACAGGTCGGTTCCGAGATTCACTTCGCGCACCGCCTGGCGGGTCACGTACTCGGGCTCAGCGTAGGTCATTCGCCCCATCATTAGGTACATGGCGTTCTGTGGCACGTCATCAAACCGAGGCCGTTTCTTGACCTTGATGTTCTCGACCTTCCGAGCCTTCTTCTGCAAGATGTCGGAGAACAGCACCTTGGCCCGCAGCACCTCGAAGCTGTAACCATTCCCTTCTTGGTAGGCTTTCCGAATCTTCGAGTTGAAGCTCTCGGTGAAGGCGTTGGTGATTGGGCACTCGAAATAGGCCAGAATCTGCTTGCGCCATGTACGCCACGCCGTTGTGATGGCGCGGAACGGCTTGGCAAGGTCGTCCGGGATGGATTCCTGCCAACGCAGGAACTCCGCCAAGGCTTCCTCCGATGTCGCGCAATCCCAAATCTTGAAGTAGCGCTCTTTCAGCTCGTAGGCTGTCTTCAACTGCGGGAAGTTGTTCAGCCAGCCAGAGACGGCAAGCCACTGGAAGTCGGTTAGTTCATGCTGGCGCATCGTCAGCAGTTTACGCTCCCGTTTCAGTTGCAGGTTCAGCTTACCGGGGATAGTGTCCTTGAGCCGCCTCCGAACGCGCTCCAAGGCTTCATTGCCCATGCGGATGATGTGGTACTTATCGACCACATGAACGACGTGCGGCTGCACTTCCTGGATGGCCTCCCTATAGGGTCGATACATGTCAGTGCTGGCTGCCTGAATCTTCTCTGGATTGGGCAGGCTGCGCAGAAACTCGACAATCGTTACCTTGCGCCGGTTGTCCAGCATATCCACCAGACAGCGGTCGCCAATGTTGGTGATGACGCCCCGTGGCGTGGAGAGGTAGATTTCGTCCAGCCCAAGGATGGTGGGTGTCTCTCGCCGGAAGTCCTTCTCCAGTTCCTTCACGTACTCAGCGAAGATGGCGCGGACGGTCTTTTCATCCAAGCCAACTTACTTGGCAATCTCGGTGAACGGGTAGTCAAGCCCTTGCCGTCCAATCCACTTGCGCAGGCGCTCGGTCATCTGGCGGTCGGCATCGACCTCCGGCACAACGGCAGTGAAGGTCTTGACGCAGCCATGGCATTTGAAGCGTGGCACATCAAGGTGAATGGCCACAGCCCGTCCATGGCTCGGCATGGCGCGCACGAATAGCGTTTTGTGCTCATGGATGACGACCTTGCCTGCCGGGCCGCACGATGGGCACTGGCGGGAGACTACCTTCGGCTTGGCGCGGACATGATACTCGGTCGCCGTCTCCCGGAAATCGACGACATCAAGGCCGGGAAGGTTCAGGAAGTTGACGGGCATGGCGGCAGGCGAAAGGGTTGAATTCTAGCCCTTCTGACTTGCTCCCCGTAGATCGGGATAGGGGGCAGTCATTATAGACTGCGCCCCTCCCACACCACCCGGCATGCGGGTCCGCACCGGGCGGTTGGCACGGTTGAGGTCATACGCAGGCAAGCCCTCCTACACATTCCTGGTTTCGCCAATTCGAGTTCGGCAAGATTGATTGTCTCGCTGCCAGGCCATTGAGGACTTCATCCTCGCTGGGTTTATGGCGAGCTTCGCACAGGAACATCTGAGACCCCTCGCTCTTGATAACTCGGTGGTTACGCCTCCCATGCCTTCGGCCCTTCGCTCCATACCGGCAACTACTATGGCCTCTGCTGACTTCTCGCTCCGGTTCAGCACCGTTGCCCTTTCAGGCATGAGGCGAGATCTCCCCGGGTAAGAACGCACTCCTTCACTGCACAACCGCCGGATCTACGCCACTTCGCCTTGATCACCAGAGCTTCGCGGAAACATGCCCGCTCGCCCTGCTCGGTAACGCCTTCTATCCGGTTCTTGTCCATCGGCTCGCAGTTTCGCTCCACGCTTCCTCCCCACAATCAGTCACCCTCATGCAGTTGCGCTTCGCTTCGTTCGCTGTGATCAACTTACGGCGGGACTTGCACCCGCAAGAGTGCGCCCGTGCCGGGCGCACACGTAGAAAACCCCCGGCAGCAGAGCTACACGGGGGTTGGTGAGATTTACTGAACAGACAACTGAACGTGCTTGCCTGTCCGAGCCAGCATATCCACCAGTGCGTCAATGGTGAATTTGATGGCCTTCTTGTTGATTACGTCGGAAACACGCGGACGTGTCACGCCGAGGATTTCCGCAGCTTCAGCCTGCTTGAGCTTCTTCGCTTCAATCCATCCCGCCAGTTCGGTCATCAAGGAGTCCTTGATGGCCAGCTTTTCGGAGATGATTCGTTGCGACTCAGCCTTCAGTGCTGCCGCTTCTTCCGGTTCGAACCCCAAGTCTGCGAACACGTTGCCGCCGACAGGGGTAATGTGCATGGATTTGGTCTCGATGCTCATTTCTTACTCCTTTCCTGGATAACGGCCTTGTAGCGAGTCGCCGTAATATCCTTGTCGTGTTTGCTGGTTGAAGTCGTCTTCTTCTTGAAGCAGTGCAACACATAAACCGCTTCCGGAAACTTGGCGACGTACATTACGCGGAACCAACCATCGTCGAGATTGATGCGGATTTCTTTCGTTCCCGTACCAACCACATCGAACGGCTTCCAGTCGTCGGGTTCAAGTCCTGCCTGAACCCGACTAAGCTGGTGTCCAGCTTCCTTGCGAGCATTAGGTGTGAAGATGTCGTCATCCTTGATGTCTCGCAGCGAAGACCCTCGCCAGTCAATTGGTTTCTCGCTCATACGCCTCCCTTACGTCAGTGTATCAAATTTTGTACGTGACGCAAGGTCAGCCATGAAACGGGCACGGATTGCCTGTCCCGTCCTGGCAAGAACTGCACTCAGCCATCTCCGCAGCCTCTTTGGCAAGGTCATAGCCGAACTGCCACGCATGCAACAGAGCGGGCTCACCTTGAATGAGCGCAGGTGGCTCATGCAAACTAGCGTTCGAGATCCTCGAGGATCAGGCCCAGGAGCTGAAAAGCCTTCTTCTCGGGCAACTTGTCAGCCGCCGAAAGCTTGAGCACAGTCTTCGCCAGGGCCTCAGCAATCGGACCGGTCAGCCCGGACGATTTTGAGAACAGAACGCTTTCGTTTTTTTGCATCCCGGCGTACGGTGAGCCGCTTGGTGTTGGCGAACTCTTTGTTAACAAGGCGACCTCCTGCGCCATGGCGGGTCCAGCCGCCACATTCGCGGCATGATCGACGGCATTATTGGCGGGCGGAGGCGCAGCAGGCTTGCAGATGGGCGTCGGTACGGAGGCAACATTCAGCTTGGCCCACACGGCTGGCGGGACGTCACTGATCTCATGGGATGCATCCAGCCACCCGCGCGGCAATTTCAGGCCTTCCTCGATGGCATGCGCAAACGGATCCGAAACCGGCTTGCGGCCCGACGTCATCAGGCTGATGCGGCTGCTCGTCGTCGCCGCAAGCGCGGCGAGCAGGTTCTTCGTCCCGCGCTGGGTCGTCAGCATAACAACATTCAACTGGCGTCGCAGCATGACGCCCTTGCGGTCCCGAGGCTCCGCTCGAGTCGGCAGATCGGAGCAGGGGTCGATATCCGGGTGTTGTGGCTTGGGTACGCGATCATTCATCACACAAACTCCCTTGAAAAGAGATTTTATCGGAGAAATCGGCTGGGCGGATATGCATTGTTCTTGGATTGCGGGCGAGGCGCAGGGGAAGGCAAAGGCGTAAGGTCAGCTCGTGCCAGTACATCTCCCTCGGTATAGAGCAGCTAGGAAGGGGTAGTGCAAGCAGTTCCTCGATGTGCATCGCCAACTCTCCGGAAATAAGTATCGGCCAGCCAGCAGATCGTTCAGCCTCTTGCTAGTCACCTCCAGCCGGTCAGCCAGAGCCAGCGGGCTTGCATGCGAGCGGATAAGGTGAGAATGAGATGATCTCGCCTTGTTTTTGCTTCCGGCGACAGCCTGATCCTCTCATGAGGAATGGCCGACTGGCCAGAATTATGGTTGTTGTTTACGTTGGTAACGTTTTATGGCTTTGGTCGAAATTTCAACATATCCCTAACCCGATCAGCCAATTGAATTGCTTCATTAACTAATATCCTGCCAGTAGTGTCCGGTTAAAACGATATCCATGAGCTTGAAACCGAGAGCTGTAGCGGCATTCGGAGGATTTTTAGGTGTCTCCGATTTGAACGGCAAAGCGCCGATGAGGCAGTCTTTTGGCTTTGTTTTCGCCGGAAACGCCGATGAACCTCGGCAAGACGTTGTTCGCTCAACTCATGGACTTTCTGCCCTGGAAGACTTTTCATCGCATCGTCGATCGCCACGACGGCGATCGCTACGTCAAGTCGATGACCTGTGCCGAGCAATTCCGCGTCATGGCATTTGCGCAACTGACTTACCGCGAAAGCCTGCGCGACGTCGAGGTCTGCCTGTCGGCGCAGTCCGCCAAGCTTTATCACATGGGGTTTCGCCAGGAAATCAAACGCTCGACGCTGGCCGATGCCAACGAGGCGAGAGACTGGCGTGTTCATGCGGCATTCGCCCAGCACCTGATCGCGCAAGCTCGGAAACTCTACCTCGGCGACAGCCTTGGCTTCGAGTTGGAGAACACGGCCTACGCGCTGGATTCGACGACGATCGACCTGTGCCTGTCGGTATTTCCGTGGGCTCCGTTTCGCACAACCAAGGCGGCGGTCAAGATGCACACGCTGCTCGATCTGCGCGGCAACATCCCGACCTTCATCCACATTTCCGACGGCAAGCTGCACGACGTCAATGTGCTCGACGTTCTGGTACCGGAAGCCGGAGCGATCTACGTCATGGATCGTGGCTACCTGGACTTCGAGCGACTTCATGCGATGCATCTGGCGGGCGCCTTCTTCGTCACACGCGCCAAGTCGAACACGCGGTTGCGCCGTGTCTATTCGGCGGCGACCGACCGAACAACCGGCATCCTCTGCGACCAAACCGTCGCGCTGGTCGGTTACTACAGCCGCCGGGACTACCCGATCCATTTGCGCCGCATCCGCTTCAAAGACCCCGAGACCAACAAGACGTTGGTCTTCCTGACCAACAACTTTGCCTTGCCGGCAGCCACCATCTGTGCGCTCTACAAAGCACGCTGGCAGGTCGAACTGTTCTTCAAGTGGATCAAGCAGCATTTGCGCATCAAGAAGTTCTACGGCACATCCGAGAATGCAGTGAAGTCGCAAATATGGATCGCCGTATCGGTCTATGTCCTCGTCGCCATCGTCAAGAAGCGCCTGAATCTCGACGCCTCGCTCTATACCTTGCTACAGATTTTTTCGCTCACCCTGTTCGAGAAAATGCCCATCCAGCAAGCCTTTGCGGGCAATGCACCTCTCCAAAAACAGGACGAAAGCAACAACCAGCTGAATCTATTCGCTTTTTAACCGGACACTACTGATATCCTGCAAATTGTAATTGAGGTAAAGATCAATTGCAATTCTCTGCATGGAAGTACGGATCTGTGGCATCAGTGCGCTAACCTGTTGCAGGTCTTGGTTCTTTACTGCGACAGACAACTGCTCGACGAGCACAAGAAGCGGGGGAGCATCGATCAGCGAGCATGTGCCACGCATTGTATGAATCCACTCGCGCAGGGCAGAGTAGTCTGGGTTGGTCAAGCCCGCCCGCAATTCAGCCTGCTGCAATTCGGCGATCGTGCCAGGAACGATGTCATAGAAAATCAGAGCGAGTTCACGCTGGATGCGCGCTTCGTTGCGGATCAGGTACTCCGTGCCGGCAGTTACGCTGGAAGGGGCGTCGCGCTCGGCTGATAAAAGGCTGGGTTGGATCGTCTGCCGGATCAAAGCGTCGAGCGAATGAGCATCGACTGGCTTAAAAAGCAAGTGAACATTAGGCAAATCCGTGAGCTGAAGCGTGCGCTCTCCCCGGTCGGAAGTGATGACGATGATGGGTAATTGCGCGTATTCGGGCTTGTGTTTTACGACCTGGATGAAATCGTTGCCATCCAAGGCGGGCATATGCAGATCGAGGATTATCAGGCGCGGCGTTTCCTTCAGCAAACACTGCAATGCCTCATAGCCATTCTCGCACTCGACAAGAATGATGCGAGGATCGATCGCGCGCAGGCAGTGGTGGTAGACGGCGCGGAATATCGCATCATCCTCGACGATGAGAACATTATCCATATATAACTTATACAGTATGGGTAAAAATATAGTTTAATACTTTAACCCGAATTCTCTAGTAGAGAAATTCAGGCGGTATTGGCAGGCATGAAATGGAAGGGCAAATCGAAGCTCTTCGCCCGGTCCCAGACGCCTTCGAACCACTCGCGATGACGTAGAGGAATGTTCAGTTTCAGAACGTGGTGGCGTGTCTCGCTCCCGACGTATCCCGCCTTGGCGAACAGTTAATAACGCAAGGTGCGCAAGGTTTGCGCGATGGGTTCTTCCGCGCCTTTTTTTGTCACCGTCGCGCGTAATGCCGCCTGCCGAAACAAACTCATCAGGTTGTAGGCCAGCATGTCCATGTTCAGGCACGCTTCGGTCGCCCAGAAGTCCCGCTGGTTGAATCTCTCGGCGTCGAAATCGTATTCCCAATCGAATTCGGCTCATTGACCGAGCAATCGACAAAAGCACTATTTGTTCGGCCTTCCCTTAGCGCAACAGGCCCAGCACGGCGCGTTGATCGCGGTCAAGCGGTAATTGATTCATCGACTTGTTGCAAAAAATGCCCCCTTCACCCCTTCCGCGCATCACGACACTTGAGCCTGCGCCTGGCAGGCTTCCATTCTTAGTCCGGAAAGATGCCATTTAGAAATGGCAATCCTGATGTGCCGAGGCAGGCCGCCAACGGTCAAGTTAACGTAAATTCAGCGCAAATATGTGGTAAGTTTTACCTGTCGTGAGCATAAATAATGCAATCGGTACAATTGCCCGGGCGCATCAGAAAGCGATCATGGAAATGCTGAGCCAACCTGAACTAGCGAAACTAGACAAACCGGAGATGCCGGGTTCTGCCTGCGCGGACTGGTATGTTGTTCATACCAAGCCGCGACTCGAGTTGCGCGCGCGCGCCAACCTCGACCAGCAACGGTACGAGACCTGGCTGCCTATGCTATCCCTGTGGCGCCGCCAGGCCGGGCGCTGGATCCGCTATGCTACGCCGATGTTTCCGCGCTACCTCTTCCTGCGCACTTATGATCAGCGGCAAAGTCTCGCCCCTGTGCGCAGCACGCCCGGCGTGGCGGCGCTGGTCAGGATGGGCGTCGAACCCGCCCGAATCAGCGATCGGATCGTCGAGGAACTGCGCCAGGTCGAGGCCGCAACCGAGCTTGCCGGCAACGGTGATCCGACACCGTTTCGCCGCGGCGAAGCGGTGTCGGTAGTTGGCGGACCGCTCGTAGGTCTTGCGGGCATTGTCACGCGGACCGAAGGAGAGCGGGTGGCTGTGCTCATATCCCTGCTCGGCAGGGATCAGGAAATCCTGCTCGATTTCCATCAATTGGCAAGCTAGACAAATCTGCAGGAAAGCAAGGCATCTTGCGCATATTCACGGTAAGATTACCAATCTGAGTTGCTAATTTTATTACCCGCCCCGATGGATTGTCGACCAAGCGGGCAGGTCATCAGGCAACAGAAAATTTGTAAGACCCGCCTGTCACATATCAGTCAGGCTGACTGGATCTGCTGAAGCAAAGTGCTTCGGGCATGGCGGTAGCGTGTCCGGAGCCTGTTTCAGGTCGAGTAATCATTCGCGTAAATATCTAGACTCTTGCTGCTGGCAACACCCAACCTACGGATAAAATTAAAAACGTGACACGTGGCGTAATGACAGTCATCGACGGCGCGTCCGCCAGCCCGCGGGCGGAGGCCGCCCGCTGCGCAACGACAGAGAATCCTTGTCCGGTGGCAGACATCGCTCGCAGCATGGAGCGCTACCGTGCCATGGAACTGCGCATCCGCGCCGGCAAGGCGCTCCTCCTGGTCGGCGATATCGCGGCGCTCCTCCTCGCCATGGCCGTGGGCGGCTGGCTCGCCGGCATCGTCTTCGCCAATGGCACGGACAGCCTGTTCCCGGCCCGCATGCTCAACGATCCCGAGCTGCGCCAGGTCGCGGCGATCCTCCTCGTCACCTTCGCCGCGATGGTCTGGCTCTGGCGCGGTCTCAGCCACTACAGCAACCGCAAGTCGTTCTGGAGCGAACAGCGTGAAATCCTGATGGTGCTCGCCGGCGCCCTCGTCATCGATGCCGCCCTGGCCTTCATGATCAAGAGTTCCGTCTCGCGCGGCTGGATGCTTTCATTCTGGGCGGTCGCCTTCCTGCTGGTACCGGTCACCCGCCTGCTGGCCAAGCTCCTGCGCAAACGCCTGGGCTGGCTCTACCAACCGTTCGTCGTCGTCGGCAGCGGACCCGAAGTACACGAAGCGATCGCCGCCCTCGACAGCGAATCCCTCATGGGCTCGGTGCCGGTCGCGCTCCTCACGCCGGCAGGGCAGGGCGGCATGCACCCCGCCGACGGCACGCGCGCGCCCATCCCGCAGCACCCCCTCACCCCGGCCGTCGAAGCCTTCCTGATGCAGCCCTCGCCCCTGCGCGTCGTGTTCGTCCTTGGCGCCGAACCCGATTCCGGCCTGCGCGAACTGGCCCAGCGGGTCGCCCTCAGCCGCGACGATGTCTACCTTGCCCCGGCCATCGCCGGCCTGCCGCTGTGCAACATGGAGATTTACAACTTCTTCAGCCACGAAGTGCTGCTCCTGCGAGCCCGCAACAACCTCAACCGCCACACCATCCGCTTCCTCAAGCGCGGCTTCGACCTGCTGGCCGCCGGCCTGCTGCTCCTGCTGCTGTCGCCGCTGTTCCTCTACGTCGCGCAGCGGGTCCGGCGCGAAACCCATGGCCCGGCCTTCTTCACCCAGGACCGGGTCGGCTATGACGGGCGCCTGTTTCCCATCTACAAGTTCCGCAGCATGGTCACCGATGCCGACGCCATCCTCGAACGGTGGCAGGCCGAACACCCCGACCTCTGGTCGGCATACGTCGCCAGCAACTTCAAGCTGGCCGACGATCCGCGCGTCACCCCCTTCGGGCGCTGGATCCGCCGCACCAGCATCGACGAACTCCCCCAGCTCATCAACGTCGTCCGCGGCGACATGAGCCTGGTCGGGCCGCGCCCGCTGCTGCCGCGCGAACTCGACCATTACGGCCAGTCCATCGACATCTACACCAACGTCAAGCCCGGCATCACCGGGCTCTGGCAGATCAGCGGCCGCAGTCGGACCACCTTCGAACAGCGCATCGCCATGGACCGCTGGTACATCCGCAACTGGTCCTTCTGGCACGACCTCATCATCCTGCTGCGTACCGTCAATGTCGTCTGCAACAAAGACGGCGCCCACTAAACCCAGCCTCAACCCTTTCGCTACCCCCAACCGCAATGACCATCCTCGTCACCGGCGGCGCCGGTTTCATTGGCAGCAACTTCATCCACGACTGGATCGCCGCCACCGGCGAAGCCGTCGTCAACCTCGACGCGCTCACCTACGCCGGCCACCGCGACAACCTGCGCGCCCTCGATGACGATCCCCGCCACATCTTCGTACACGGCGACATCGGCGACAGCATCCTCGTCGCCCGGCAACTCGTCGACCACCGGCCGCGCGCCATCGTCAATTTCGCCGCCGAATCGCACGTCGACCGCAGCATCCACGGTCCCGAAGACTTCATCCAGACCAACATCGTCGGCAGCTTCCGCCTCCTCGAAGTCGCCCGCGCCTACTGGAGCCCCCTCAAAAGCGACGAAAAAGCCGCCTTCCGCTTCCTGCATGTCTCCACCGACGAAGTCTATGGCTCGCTCGGCAAGGACGAACCGGCCTTCGCCGAAACGCACCGCTACGAACCCAACAGCCCCTATTCGGCCAGCAAGGCCGCCAGCGACCACCTCGTGCGCGCCTACCACCACACCTACGGCCTGCCGGTGCTCACCACCAACTGCTCCAACAACTACGGTCCCTACCAATACCCCGAAAAACTCATCCCGCTGATCATCGCCAATGCCCTGGCGGGCGAGCCCCTGCCCATCTACGGCGACGGCATGCAGGTCCGCGACTGGCTCTACGTCGGCGACCATTGCAGTGCCATCCGTGAAGTACTGGCGCGCGGCCGCGTCGGCCAGACCTACAACATCGGCGGCTGGAACGAACAGGCGAACATCGACGTCGTCGGGCTGATCTGCCGCGCCCTCGACCACCAGCAGCCCCGCCTCGACAAGCGCAGCTACCTGCGCCAGGTCAAGCACGTCGCCGACCGTCCCGGCCACGACCGGCGCTACGCCATCGACGCGCGCAAGATCGAACGCGAACTCGGCTGGAAACCCGCCGAAACCTTCGAAACCGGCATCGCCAAGACCATCGCCTGGTATCTGGAAAATCAGCCATGGCTCGACGCCGTGCGCGCCAGGACCAACGCCGTGAAAGCCCCCTACGGCCGCCGCGTCGTCAAGAACGAGGTGCGCGGCGCATGATCACGGGGCGCAAGGGCATCATCCTCGCCGGCGGTGCCGGCACCCGCCTGCACCCGGCCACGCTCGCCGTCTCCAAGCAGTTGCTGCCCGTCTACGACAAGCCGATGATCTACTACCCGCTCAGCACGCTGCTGCTGGCCGGCATCCGCGAGATCCTCATCATCTCCACCCCGCAAGACACGCCGCGCTTCCGGCATTTGCTCGGCGATGGCAGCCAGTGGGGCCTGCGCCTCGAATACGCCGTACAGCCCAGTCCCGATGGGCTGGCGCAAGCTTTCCTCATCGGCGAAACCTTCCTTGATGGCGCCGCCAGCGCCCTCGTGCTTGGCGATAACATCTTCTACGGGCATGATTTTCACCTGCTGCTCGCCCACGCCATGCAGCGCACCACCGGCGCCAGCGTCTTCGCCTGCCACGTGCACGACCCTGAGCGCTACGGCGTCGTCGAGTTCGATGCCGGAGGCAAGGCCGTCGGCCTCGAAGAAAAACCGCGCCTCCCCAAATCGAACTACGCCGTCACCGGTCTCTACTTCTACGACCATCGTGTCGTCGAACTTGCGCGATCGCTTAAGCCCAGCCCGCGCGGCGAACTCGAAATCACCGACCTCAACCGCCTCTACCTCCAAGCCGGCCTGCTCGGCGTCGAAATCATGGGGCGCGGCTACGCCTGGCTCGACACCGGCACGCACGACTCCCTGCTCGAAGCCGGCCAGTTCATCGCCACCCTCGAAATGCGCCAGGGCCTCAAAGTCGCCTGTCCCGAGGAAATCGCCTGGCGGCAGGGCTGGATCGACGCCGCGCAGGTGCGCCGCCTCGCCGCGCCGCTGGTAAAGAACGGCTACGGGCAATACCTGCTGCGCCTGCTCGACGAAGGCGTGCGGACATGAAAGCCGTCCCCCTCACCATCCCCGACGTCATGCTGCTCGAACCCCGGGTCTTCGGCGACGCGCGCGGCTTCTTCTTCGAAAGCTTCAACCGCATGCAATTCCTCATGCTCACCGGGCGCGAAGAAGAATTCGTGCAGGACAACCACAGCCGCTCGGCCCAAGGCGTCCTGCGCGGGCTGCACTACCAGCTCGAAAGACCGCAGGCCAAGCTCGTGCGTGTCGCGCGCGGCGCCATCTACGACGTCGCCGTCGACCTGCGCAAGAGTTCGCGCACGTTCGGCTGCTGGGTCGGCGCCTTCCTCAGTGCCGAAAACCGCAAGCAACTCTGGATCCCCGAAGGATTCGCCCACGGGTTCCAGGTCATCAGCCAGACCGCCGACGTGCTCTACAAGACCAACGACTACTACTTCCCGGAACACGAACGCTGCATCCGCTGGAACGACCCCGCCATCGGCATCAACTGGCCGCTGGCCACGCCGCCGATCCTCTCCGACAAGGACCGCAACGGCCCCCTGCTGGCCCATGCGAGCGCGTACAAATGAAAGCCGGCACCGCGCCAACCGGAGCATGAGCCATGGACGCCGCCGCCAGCCTGCGCGGGGCAGGGCACTTCACCCTGTGGTTCCTGATCGGCCACATGATCTTCGTGGCCCTGCGCCAGCTCTGGCGCGGCAACGACCGGCTCCGGCTCTGGGGACCGTTCCTCCCCTTCGTGCTGGGCAGCATCGCCGTCATCCCCTACCTGCTTCAGGTCCTCGGCCTGGTCAGTCGGGCAACCGCGCTGGGCGCGCCGTTCCTGGTGTTCCTGCTCTACCCGCTCACCGAGCAGGCCGCGTGGGCGCAACGCAGTTTCGGCAGCTTCCACCTCAACACCCTGCTAGTCAGCCTCGCCTACCTGCACCTCGTCCATCACTACATCGACCTGATCCGGCACCTGCCGAAGTTGACCGACAAGACTGCCTCGATAAATACGAAATCAATCTGGCGGTAAACAGTTAAGTTCGATATCACAATGCCCAACAAGCATTTCTATTTCGCGCTGGGAGCCACGCATGGCGCCTTGGTCGCCGCCTGGATCTACCGGCGACGGCATGCCTGGTACCCGCGATATGCATGGGTGCGCGGCCTCTACCGGCGCGATCGTGACTGGACCCTGTATCTCCCCTTCGTCATGGTCGCATTCGGCCTCCTCGCGCTGGTGCCGGACATCCTGTACGGCCTGGGAATCCTCCCCAAGCCGGTGATCCGCTCCGCGGCATTCAACCTCTTCTACGGCTACGCCTGGTTCGAACGCAGCGAAGACCTCGATCCGCTGCTCGACTGGCTGTTCAACACCATCGGGTCGCTCCTCCTGTATGCGCTGGCCCTCGGCGTCCTCGGCTTTTACGCGCGTGAAGCCGCGCGCAGGCTGGGCGCCGTTCATTCCCGAAAGGTCCACCCTGATACCCGGCAGTGAGATCGCCAAGGCGCTCGCCTGCTGCCTGGCGGTCGCCGCGCTGCCGGTCAGCGCGGCCCATTTCCGGGTTACCGACACCGTCGTCAATCCGGATGTCCAGCCTTTCACCGCCACCATCGGCGGTTTCGGCAATAGCGTTTTCACGAGCGGGACGGGGTTCGAACCGGTCATCCACCGCAACAGCTACATCGCCACGCAAGACGCGCCCGACCGCATCGTCGCCCGGCCCGAAGACATCGGACACTGGGATACCCTGCGCGAAGGCGCGCTTGATGGCGCCACGGTGCGCATCTACCGCATCGAAAACGGCAAGTTCCGCTTGGTCAGGCAAGACCAGGTTCCATCTGGTGGATTCCATGCCAGCAGCTGGCTGGCGCTATTGCCCAAAGACACGGTGGTCGCTCCCGATCAGGCGGTCTTCCGTTTCCGCTGGGCCGAATGGAACCGGCCGGAAGTACCCTACTACTTCGCCGTGCGTGCCGTCGATGCAACCGGCAAGCTATCGCCGCTTTCCAACGTCGTGTCCGTCCAGCGCCCAGTGCAAGCAGGCAAGGGCGAACCGATCAACACCCTGCGGCCCCTCAAGAACCTTAACGGGGCTGAAAGCAGCCTGCCGGCGCCCCCCGGCCTGAAAGCCAGCATCGAAGCCGACCACACCCTGCGGCTTGAATGGCAGTCATTGGCAGACGAGCGCGTGGCCGGCTACCTCGTCTACCGTGCCGATGCGCCACCCGAAGCTCACCGCGGATACAGCCTGCAACTCGCCGGGTCGCCGGCCGAACCCGGCCAGCACATCAAAAAGGGCGACCTCGCCATCATCGAAAAAAAGTTCTACGACGCCTCGCGCAACCGCTACCACAGCCACCGGGTCTGGGGCGCCTACAACGAAAACCAGCTGTTCAAGCCGGGCCTGGTGCCGATATTCTCCGACGAAGACCCCGGCAAGACCTGGCAACTCATCCGGCATGAAGATGACACGCCGGTCGCCGAAGCCGGCGAAACCTTCCTGCGCCTGCAGCTTGCCGAGGGGAAAACGGTAGCGCTGGGTGGGTACAGCTACGCCGGCACCGGTCAGCACTGGTACGAAGTCCTCGATACCAAGGCCTATCGCGTTGACGTCTGGCTGCGCCGGCAGGGTGGGGGCAAGGTCACTTTCAAAGTGCTCGACTATTACAGCCGGGCCGACCACAAGATCGAACCCATCGAGTTTATTCCCACCGAAAACTGGCAGCGCTTCACCGCCACCTTCACCCCGCCGCAGATCCAGCCAGGCAGCCAGCCCGGTCGCATCGCCCTCGAAATCTCCGGCCCCGGCAACTTCGATATTGACAACCTGCGCGTCTACCGCGCCGATACCGCCTTTCTCGACTACACCGAAAAGGAATACGCCGACTTGCGCCAGTCCGGCATGCAGGCCCTGCGCACGCATGGTTTGATCAAGACACAGCGGCGTACCTACGATCTTGAGCAACTCACCAACACGGCAGGCGTCAACAGCCTGGGCTACGGCGCCAAGGGCAACACCCTGCCTCAATCGCTGGCCATGATGCGCAAAACCGCCATGCGCCCCTGGTTGCAGATCGAACCGCATTTGAGTCCGGAAGAGTGGGGCGGTCTGGTCGAATACATTGCCGCCCCATACCGGCCGGGGCACGATACCCCCGCGGCAAAGCCCTGGGCCTGGAAGCGCTTCCTGCAAGGGCAGGTCAAGCCCTGGGCAGACGAATTCGACCGCATCTACCTCGAACTCGGCAACGAGACCTGGAACGGTCTGTTCCGCCCCTGGGTGTTCACCGACATGGTCGATGCCGCCACCGGCAAGCGCTACACCGCCGGGCAAGTCTATGGACTCTATCAGGAATACGTCATCGCCTGCCTGCGCGCAAGTCCCTGGTGGCAGGCCGCGCGGCTCGACGACAAAGTCGAGTTCGTGCTTGGCGGCTGGTCAGGCTTTCAGTATGGCAGCGACGCCGCGTCCACATCGCCCTCATCGGGGCATCTGACGGTAGCCGCTTACCTCGGCGGCTGGGATATCGGCGAGCAGGCACAGCCGAATGTGCCCGCCAGCTTCCACAAGCTGCTGAATGTTGCAGGTCGAATCGCTCCTCGCATCGAAAAGCATGCCCTCGAAGTGCGGGCGCTGAACAGCCGCACCGGCAAGGCACGCAAGATCGGCACCTACGAAGCCGGCCCCGGCTATGCACTCAACGGCCTCAACAACGAGCGCGTCACCCCCCGCCAAGCCGCGGAGCAGGAACAGGTCCAGAAAAGCCTCGCCTCCGGCGTCGCCACCCTCGATGTCTTCCTTAGCCAAGCCGCCCAAGGCTACCACCTGCAAAATTTCTTCGCGTTTGCAGCCGGAGACTACTGGAAGTCCCACGCACGCTGGTATGACGGCGGCCAAGCCTACCCGGCCTGGAAAGCGCTGGCACTCTTCAATCACCACGCCACCGGCGCCATGCTCGCCACGCAAACAGTAGAAGTGCCGCAACTCGAACTGCAATCGACAAAGTCCGGCAAGATCACCCGGTCGCCCGCCGTGGCCGCTTATGCCACCCGCAACAAGAACCGGGTCGCCGTGATCCTCGTCTCACGCAAGCAGGCAGGCTACCCCGATCCCGACGATACCGGCTTTACCCCCGTGACAGTCGATCTGCCCTTCCGTTCGGCGCAGACGCTCACGCTCCACCGCATGAGCGGCGAAGCCACCGCCCACAACCTGCATGCCGACAACGTAATAGTCGAGCCCCTTTCTCTCGGCAAGCATTGGCGGGGGCAGCAACTGCATGTCGATGCATCCACCGGCGGTGCCGCCCAAGGCTTGCCGCCATCCTCCGTGTTTCTATACGTCTTCGAGGGTGTCGACTCAGACACGGCACGTCCGCCCCGCAGCCGCGTTCACTCAAGGCAGGTGCACTGATGCCCGAGCATCTCAGGGCCTTCGTCGTCATCTGCGGGGTCATGCTGCTTGCCTACGCTATTTCACGGCGCCTGTTCGCCCACGCGCTCGAACCGAAATTCGTCGACCGCCTCTATGGGGCGGGCTTTGGCGCCACCGCCATCATGTTCCTGGCGCACGACATGTGGCTGTTTCTCGGCGGGCTGGCGCTGCTGTCATTTCTGGCGGCGCGCCGTTTCACCCACCCGCTGGCCTTGTTCGTCTTCCTGCTGCTGCTGATGCCAGGCTATTCGGTACTTGTACCCGGCTTCGGACTCATCACCTACCTGATCGAACTTAACCCGTGGCGGGTGTTGGCGCTCACCGTGCTGCTGCCGGCAGCGGTGCGCCTGGCGGCTAACCGTGCCTTGCCCCGCCCCGGCAGGCTGTGGGCCGACAAGTTGGTCATTACTTACGCGCTCTACAGCGCCGCCTTGAGCTATCTGCATTACGACACCCTCACCGGCGGCATGCGCCAGTTGGCAACCATTACGCTCGACATGGTGCTGGTTTACTTCGTGGCCAGCCGCAGCCTCATGTTCAAGGACGCGGTGCGCCATGTGATGGTGGCCTTGGTGGCGGCAGCCGTGTTTTTGGCCCTGGTAGGTGCGTTTGAATTTGCCAAGCACTGGATTCTTTACTCAGGCGTCCGGCAAGCCCTCGGTGGGGGTTCGGGTCTGTTTGGCTACCTTGGCCGAGGTGAAACACTCAGGGCCCTGGCCACCACGGGTCAGCCCATTGTGCTGGGCTTCGTCATGATGGTGGCCCTGTTGATCACGTTTTATGTGCAGCGCTTGGTGCCACGGGGTGTCATGCGCACCCTGCTGTGGCTGCTCATGGGCATGGGGCTGGTGGCGGGCATGTCGCGCGGGCCTTGGGTGGGGGCCGCCATCGGGCTTTTCGTGATAGCGCTGGCCAGTACCAACCCGCTGGGCAATGTCCTCAAGCTGCTGATAGCTTCGTTTGGCGCCGCTGTCATGCTGGTGATGCTGCCCGGGGGCGAAAAAATACTCAATTACCTGCCTTGGGTGGGTAGTGTGGATGAAGGCAATATCACATTTAGAGAGATGCTATGGACGCAAAGTTGGCTGGTGATCATGAAGAACCCATGGATTGGATCGATAACCTTTGAAACGGCATCGGAGTTTGATCACTTGCGGACAGGTTCAGGTTTTATCGACATCGTCAATAGTTATCTGGGTCAAGCCTTGGCAAATGGATTGATTGGGCTTGGTTTTTACGTACTGCTGATCCTTACGGCGATGCTGTCGACTTTCATGCTTGTATTCCGCAACAAGCCGGCATTCTCAGAGTCAAGTATTTACGGTGTAGCGTTGCTTGGATGCATCGCCGCAACGGTTGTAACGATTT
The DNA here is from genome assembly GCF_059569095.1 of Propionivibrio pelophilus DSM 12018. Taxonomy (NCBI): domain Bacteria; kingdom Pseudomonadati; phylum Pseudomonadota; class Betaproteobacteria; order Rhodocyclales; family Rhodocyclaceae; genus Propionivibrio; species Propionivibrio pelophilus. The sequence continues at coordinate 19,437 of NZ_JCANUT010000042.1, forward strand.
GGACTGTCAGTAGTATCAGTCAGATAGCGCCGATGGTGATTTTTTTGATCGGCGCAGGTGTGTCAGCAGCCTATCTTAGGAGATTAAGATGCTGATATCAATAGGTATTCTGGCGTACAACGAAGAAAATGTAATCGAACGAACGCTGTCCTCCTTGTTTGAACAAACGGTATTTTTTAATCCATTGAATGATGACGATGATGTTTCTTGGGAAGTAATTGTTGTACCGAATGGCTGCTCGGACGATACATCTAACAAAGCTTCACAGGCTCTAGAGCATTTAACTGCCTCTAAAGCGTTAGGCAATGTCACATGGTCAGTGAGAGATATCGCTGAGGCGGGGAAAAGTAACGCATGGAATCGGTTCGTGCATGACTTTTCGTCCCCGGAAGCGGAATTAATAGTGATGATCGATGCCGACATTGAGTTCGGCGAATTCGAAACGATTGCAAACAGCGTGACTACATTGCTGGGCAATCCGCATGCGGTCGTTGCCGTTGACCAGCCCTTGAAGGATGCGGCACGCAAGTCTCGCAAGACCCTGCTGGAGCGATTCACTGTTGCTGCTTCGCATGCTACTGGTGGGGGTGCCCCGGCCATTGCAGGAAGCTTTTACTGTGCTCGGGCAAGTTCGCTAAGGCAGATCTGGATGCCTGTAGGGCTTGCGGGAGAGGATGGTTTTTTACGTGCAATGATCTCTACCGACTGTTTCCGGAAACCTGCCGATGACCGCAGGATCATCCGGGCACCGCACGCCAGCCATTATTTCGAGACGCTGACGTCGCCGCGCGCGATCTTCCGCCACGAGGTCCGCTTGGTGATCGGCACTACGCTCAATTGCTATCTGACTTGGGACATGCTGTATTTCGCCACCGACCCCGAAGGGCCAGGGGCGGGCGTGTTGATCCGCAACCGGATGGCCCGGGACCCGGTTTGGTACCCGGCGCTGATCGACAACGCAATCCGCAACCACGGCTGGTGGGTGCTGCCGCGCGGCATGCTGTTCCGGCGGTTTTCGGGAGCCCGGCGCAACCGCGGCGTGGGCCGGCTCAAGTGGCTGGCGATCGCGGTTGCGGGTTTTCTTTTCGATTTGCCGGTTTTTCTTGCCGCGAACAGCAAGCTGAAGCGCGGGAATGTGGTGGGCTATTGGTGAACGTGACATAGAGGCGTCACCTGTGCGTGCTAAAAATTCGACCGCAATTACTAAGAGTGCACTTTATGAAGAAACCTTTGATAGCTCTGCTCCGCCAAGCCTCGCGTTCACTCGATCGAATCGCCCGCCTTGGCAAGCATCGCTTTGTCAGAGTGGTGCGCCAGCTTGAGGAATGGGGCTATCGTCTCAGCGTGCTCTTCCTGAACAATCATGGTCATTTCTCGCATCTGCTAGAGATGGATGCCATCTTCCTGCGCAAGGATTGCTTTCCTAAACTCCCCTGATCCGCAGGTCTTTCCGAAGGTTCGTCGCATGACCCGTCCCAGAATTCTGTTCGTGACCCGCAATATGCCTTATCCACCGGTAGCGGGCAGTTGTCAGCGGACGGCAAACCTGATCGATGCCTTGCGCGCGACAGGTGATGTGAGCCTGTTCGTCATCGGGCCGCCGCATCGCCGCGACATGCTGGAAAAGGCTGGCTATCGTGTCGCCGCCACTGCCGAGCCGACCAGCCGGCGGCGCAACCCGGTCGGCCGCCTCATTGAACGGCTGGCCCCGGGCAAGGCGGAGCCGCTCTGGCGTGCAGTTGCCGGCGTCGGGGTGGACTTCACACCGGATCCCGGTTTGCACGAATCACTGCGTCGCCTCCTGTCAACTGAGAATTTCGATCTGATCGTCGGCCGTTACCTGATCCCCAGCGCCCAGGCCGGTGTCTTCGAACCGGGCCTACCGCCGGCCATCGTCGACATCGACGATGTCGACTCGAAAGCAGTCGCGGCCAAGATCGTTTCGCCGGCGAGCAGTGCCCTGTTGCGTACCGTCCTGCGCACGCGCCACGGCAAGGTCGTGCGTCACGAGAAAGCGCTGTACGCACGCGCCGCGCGACTGTGGTTCAGCAATCCCGACGATCTTTCCTTCTCGCCTGGTAATGGAGATCTTGTGCCGAATATTCCCTTTGCCTTGCCGCAGCGAGGCGAGTTATCACACTCGTCTGCCGACAGCAAGACGGTACTCTGGGTAGGATCATTCGGGCATCGTGTCAATCTTGAAGGAGTTGACTTGTTTTTGCGGCGGGCTTGGGGGGCTATTCACCGGGCCTGCCCAGCCGCGCGTTTCCGTATCGTCGGCAGCGAATTGCCGGCGACAAAGCGCAATAGATGGGAAAGCATTCCCGGGGTTGAGGTTGTGGGTTTCGCACCGTCGCTGGCGCAGCACTATGCCGAGGCGGCGATCACCATTGTTCCCCTGCTGGATGGTGCCGGCACCAAGATCAAGGTACTCGAATCACTGGGTTACCTGCGCACCAGCGTCGTTACCCGACACTCGGTGGCCGGCTTCGAGTCGCTGTTGCGAGACGGCGAGTCGCTTCGCCTTACCGATACGCTCGAAGGGTTGGCGGAACCCGTCGTGCAGCTTCTCGGTGATCCAAGACTGCGGCATGCGCTGGAATCCCGTGGTCGATCAGTCGTCGAGAGTCGCTTTACCCCAGCAGCTGTAAGGGAGGCCGTGCGTAGTTCGATTGAGCGGCTTATCGGGGCGACCTCTCGTGTCTGAAGCCGTCGACGTTCGCGGTGGCACTATCTGGACGATGGTCTGGTGGGGCTTGAAGAGCTCCCAGAAATTCATTTCCAATCTTATTTTGACCCGGCTTCTTCCGCCAGAGGTATTCGGTATTGCCGCCATCGCCAATTCGCTTATGTCAGGCATGACGATGCTCTCTGACTTTGGTATTCAGCAGACCGTCGTACGGTCGATGCGTAGTGATGCCGCGTTCTATCAGACGGCATGGACGGTGCAGGTACTCCGTGGCTTTGTACTGATGCTGGTTCTTATGCTCTTGGCACAGCCTTTCGCGATACTCTATGGCATCGACAGCCTCGCCATCTTTCTATTTATCGTGGCTGTTTCGAATTTGGCGATGGGATTCAACAACGTCGAGGTTCTACGCGATTTCCGCCACGCAAGGCTGCAAAGAATCGCGATCATCGACAACGTTGCTGCACTGGTCGGACTTGTCGTCATGTCTATTTGGGCCTGGTTCAGCCCATCCTATGTGGCCCTTGCAGTCGGCGCACTGGTTTCGACGGCCACCTTCGCGCTTGGGTCGATGCTCGCCTATCCAAGGAACGACTGTCGCTTCCGGTTGGAGCGGAACACCGTCGTGGAACTGGTGGGCTTCGGTAAGTGGGTGCTGGTCAGCACGGTTCTGGCCTTTGCCACTAGCCAGATGGATCGTCTTGCACTCGGCAAGCTGATACCGTTACAGCTGCTGGGCCTCTACTCCATCGCCTGGATCTGGGCATCGCTGCCTAACCAAATGCTCGAGCAATGGGCGGGCAGGGTGTTCTTTCCATTGGCTTCGCAGCATGATCGTGCTAATGCGGACGGCAGCACGATTACCGCCGCACGACGTACCTATGCTGTAGTCGCCAGCGTCTTTACTGCCGTGATCTACGCCGTATCGGACATCCTCGTTACCGTGCTTTATACAGAAGCGTATTGGGGCGTCGCCTCGCTGATGCGCCAACTTGCCGTGGTCCTCCTGCTTTACACAATCGAACAGTCGTACTCGCACTTGCTCATTGCCAAGGGCAGACCACGCGACAAGGTTATTGGTCAGGCGGTGAGCATAGCGATCTTTGCCATCGGCTTGCTGCCTGTGTTAGAGACGATGGGTCTCGAAGGCGTCATTGGTCTCTTGGCGGCAACGGCAGTCGTACGCATCGTATGGATGGCATATCAGTTGACGGGGTTCCGAGCGGTTGATCTTGCTTTTGACATGGTATGCGTCGGTATGTTCTACCTGGTTGCATATTCGCTGCATGCTGCCATCGGGGCCTATGACAGCCGCTGGTATCAAGTTGTCGTCGCGTTAGTGGTGGGTGCGTCGGCACTGCTGGTCGCCATGGCTGGCTATCTGCATCTGCGGCGCACGTGCGAGAAGACATGAACGCCAAAGCCAAGGGATATCGCCAGATTCCCGGCAAGGAGAAATGATCATGAAGAAGGATGAACCGAAATATGGCCTAACGCTTTCCCGCGAGTCCATGGCGACGATGGAAGAAGAGGCGCGGCGGATCGCTGCCGCCATGGATGAACCCGAATGGGTGCAGCACTATTTCGCCAGCCATAAGGACAGACTCGCACTGGACTTCGAGTGGTGTCGGCGGAACATTCCTGATCAGGCCCGCATCCTTGAAATCGGCGCCTACCCATTTTTTGTTACGCGGGCATTGGTGTCTGAGGGATATGCCGTCCAGACAGTCGATCATCCTGCTCCACAGGTAACTGATCTGGCTCGGAGACTCTCGGTCGTATCTGCTGGTTGCGATATCGAGCGCGAGCGCCTGCCGTTTCCGGACAACAGCTTCGACGAGGTGCTGTTCAACGAGGTGTTCGAACATCTGCGCATCGACTTGCTATTCACTATGGGCGAACTGCGCCGGGTGCTGAAACCCGGCGGACGCTTGTGGTTATCGACACCCAATGTCCGGTCAGCGCGAGGGATAGTCAACTTCCTATTCAAGAAAGAGGTCTGGTCGCGCATGGGCGGCGGCGTCTTCGCCCAGTGGAATCACCTGCGTACCCAAGGGTGGATGGGCCATCTGCGCGAATACACCAGCAAGGAGGTCGCCGATTTTCTGTTGGCCACCGGGTTCTCGGTCGATCGCGTCGTCTATCGTGGCGGCTGGTCCAATCCGGCAGCGAACGCCCTGTCGTCAGTGCTGCCTGACCTGCGCCCGTATTTTTCCTGCATTGCCTCCAAGATCGCATGAGTACATCCATCTGGATCGTCATCGTCAGCTATCGAACCGCCGACCTTGCAGCCGATTGTTTGAACTCACTCATATCTCAGGTCTGCGATTTCGGTTGCAACTGGGTAGCAGTTGCCAAAAGAGTTTCGGCTGCCGATTCGATTATCGCTGCAGAAAAATGGTCGATCCAGAATCGGCTTTCGAATAAAGACTGTTAAAGAGAACAGGCAGAAGATCATGAACAATCCGGTCTTGCACAATCAAAGCATCCCGCCCAGTCAGGCGATCTCATTTTCCACGAAGCCCTCAAGGTTGCTCGCTGCGTGGCGGCGTAAACACGCCATCGGCATCGTGTCTCCCGCTTATGGCAGCGAGAAGGTGAGTTACGGATTGCGTCCCCATGGCTACTCCTTTCACAAGCTCTACCGAGTGCCGATCCAAAGGCTGGAAAAATCCGGCACCTTCTGGAAATGCACCCCAGTGCTGCTCGATCATCCCGTCGAACTGGTTCATACCTTCAACGAACTGCCAATGGGAGTTCGCCCTTTCATTGTTTCGTTCGAGAACGAGTTGCCCCGTTACCTCGGAAAAGTGCAGCCTTGGCAGGCCAATGTCGGTCATGGGCTGCTGGAATCGTACCGCTGTCGGAATATTCTGGCCCTGAGCGAAATTGCGGCACGAAGAGTGAGACATGATCTGACGGCAGCTGGCTTACGTGAGGCGGCAGGAAAGGTTTCCGTTTTTCGTGGCGCCGTCCTGTCAGCGCCGACTTTTGGAGAAGATGCCGCCGCAGTTGCAAAGGCTGTCTCCCCATTGAGGTTGTTGTTCGTCGGGCGCGATCCGTTCGGGAAAGGCTTGCTGCCACTACTTGACGCGTTGGATGACTGTCGCACGCAGGGTGCCGCTGTTCAGGCATCCATCGTCTGCAATTTCGAGACGCGAGACTACATCAGTAAGGGCCGCAATCCGGACATGGCAGCCTTGCAGGCTCGTATGCAGCAGAATCCCGGCATCACCCATCACCATCTCTTGCCGAATCGGGAAATCCATCGGCTAATGCACTCGCACGACATATTTCTATTCCCCACGCTTGACGAAAGCCTGGGCTGGGTAGCCGTCGAAGCGGCGATAGCCGGGATGCCAGTCATCGCCACTGATATTTATGCCATCCCCGAGTTGGTGGTGGACGGCGTAACCGGTTTTCTTGTTTCCTTGCACAAGAACGAAACCTCCAGATGGGCGGGATTGTGGATGGATGGCGCGGAGTTCGACCGGGAAACCGAAAGTACTTTCGCCGCGATTCGAGAGGGCCTGACGAGGCACATCCTGCGTTTTGTCGAGAATCCGTCCCTGGTTTTCACTATGGGGTCCGCTGCAAGGCGGCATATGGAGAACCTGTACGCGTTCGATACCGCCCGCAGTCGGCTTGGTCAGATGTATGCGGACGCACTGGGCTGATGGCAATCCTTGGAGACGCAGCGTGATAGAACGGCTCTGGATCGTCATCGTCAACTACCGCACCGCCGATCTTGTCGTCGATTGCCTGCGCTCGCTCGCGCCGCAGCGGGGCGATCTGGGCGACGGTCATGTAGTGATCGCCGATAACGCTTCCGGCGACGGTTCTGTCCAGAAGCTCGAAGCAGTTATTGCCGTCGAGGGCTGGACAGTATGGGCTTCGGTGCTGCCGCTGCCACGCAACGGCGGCTTCGCCTATGGCAACAATGCCGGCATCCATGCCGCGCTAGGGGCAGGCCAGCCTGCCGACTACGTGATGCTTCTCAATCCGGATACCGTCGTGCGTCCCGGCGCGATCCGAGCCTTGGTTGGGTTTATGGCGGCGCATCCCGAGGCGGGCATCGTCGGTAGCCTGATCGAGAATCCCTCTGGCAGCGTTGACCGCAGCGCGCATCGCATTCCCTCGCCCTTGGGCGAGTTGGAAAGCACGGCCCGTTTGCGCGTGCTCAGCCGTTTGCTGCAGCGTTACAGCGTTTCGCCGCTGCTGTGCAACGAGGCGCACGCCTGCGACTGGGTCTCGGGCGCCAGCTTGTTGATCCGCCGCCCGGTACTGGAACAAGTCGGCCTGCTGGATGAGGGCTATTTCCTCTATTTCGAGGAGGTCGATTTCTGTTGTCGCGTCCGCAATGCTGGTTGGCAAGTCTGGTATGCGCCGGAATCGCGGGTGCTGCATCTGGAAGGGGCCGCCACCGGCATTCGTGCCGCAGCGAAGCGCCGTCCAGCCTACTGGTACGACTCGCGCCGCCGTTTTTTCATCAAGCACCACGGGGTTCTCGGCTTGCTGGCAGCCGACCTGCTCTGGGCGGCGGGCCGGATGGCGTACCTCGCGCGGCTCGCGCTCGGGCTGGCGAAGCGGGGGAACGATCCCAAGTATTTCATGTTCGACCTGCTCTGGGGTGACTTGCGAGCCTTGTTGGGAGGGCAGGTCAGTTCGATCCGGCAGGCGGCCGGGCAATGAGAGTCGGCGTCGTCGTCATCGGCCGCAACGAAGGCGAGCGCCTGGGCCGCTGCCTCGCATCGATCGTCGGGCAGGCCGAGGCGGTGGTGTATGTGGATTCCGGTTCAACGGACAATTCGATTTCGATAGCGCTGGCTATGGGGGTCGAGATCGTCAATCTTGACATGTCCATTCCATTCACGGCGGCACGTGCTCGAAACAAAGGTGCCAATCGGTTGCTTTCCCTCTGTGAAGATATCGACTTTATCCAGTTCGTAGATGGTGATTGTGAGTTAGTGCCTGACTGGTTGCAAACAGGAAAAGAGTTTCTCGGTGCACACTCAGGCATTGCCATGGTTTGCGGGCACTTGCGGGAACGCCATCCGGATCGCAGTTGGTATAACCTGCTATGCAGCATGGAATGGGATGTACCGGCTGGTTCAGCGAAATCATGCGGTGGTATCGCCATGATGCGTGTTGACGCCTTCAAGTCGGTAGAGGGCTATCGAGAAAGCATGATTGCCGGAGAGGAGCCGGAACTTTGTGTGCGGCTACGCGCTAAAGCTTGGCTGGTCTGGCGACTCGATGCTGAGATGGCATTGCACGATGCCGCGATGTTGCGATTCGGTCAGTGGTGGAGGCGATCGGTACGCAGCGGCCATGCCTACGCTGAAGGTGCCTATCTGCATGGAAGCGCACCGGAACGGCATGGCGTACGCGAGTCTCGGCGTATCTGGGCTTGGGCCTTGGGTGTTCCGCTGGCGAGTATGGCCGGGACTGCGGTATTGGGGTGGGGTGGTCTATGCCTGCTAATTGCTTACCCACTTCAGATAATGCGATTGGCTTTGAAAGGCAAACGCACGGTAAAGCAAAACTGGATTTACGCGCTATTTATTGTCCTCGGTAAGTTTCCTGAGTTGCAGGGCCAATTCACATTCTGGTGGCGTAAATATGGTTTTCGAAAGATGGAACTAATTGAATACAAATAGCAAATCGTTCGTCGTCTTTAGCAAATATTAATCAGATTGACGAGAGCATCATGGCAACCAAATCCACGTTGAACAAAACCATCGTCGCCGTCGTGGGTCTCGGCTATGTCGGACTGCCGCTGGCGGTCGAGTTCGGCAAAAAATTCAAGACCATCGGCTTCGACCTGTCCTCAGCCAAGGTCGAAAGCTACAAGAAGTGCTTCGATCCCACCGGCGAGGTCAGCACCGAGGCCCTTAAAGCCGCGACCAAGCTCTCGATGAGCACCGATCCCTCCACCATTGCCGTCGCCGACCTGATCATCATCGCCGTGCCGACGCCGGTCGATGAAGGACATATTCCCGACTTCTCGCCGCTGGTCGGTTCCTCGACCACCGTCGGCAAGTACATGAAGAAGGGCGCGGTCGTCGTCTATGAGTCGACGGTTTATCCCGGCGCCACGGAAGATGTCTGCATCCCGCTGCTGGAGCAGCATTCCGGGATGAAATGGAAGAAGGATTTCCACGTCGGCTACTCGCCCGAGCGTGTCAATCCCGGCGACAAGGAACGTACCATCACCAAGATCGTCAAGGTCGTTTCCGGCGACGATGACAAGACCGCGAAGTTCGTGCACGACATGTATGCCTCGGTGATCACCGCCGGCGTGCATAGCGCCAGCAGCATCAAGGTCGCCGAGGCCGCCAAAGTCATCGAGAACACCCAGCGCGACCTGAACATCGCCTTGATGAACGAGCTCGCGATCATCTTCGACCGCATGGGCATCGATACGCTCGAAGTGCTGCAGGCCGCTGGCACCAAATGGAACTTCCTGCCCTTCCGGCCTGGCCTGGTTGGCGGCCACTGCATCGGCGTCGATCCCTACTACCTGACGCACAAGGCCGAGATGCTCGGCTACCACCCGCAGGTGATCCTCGCCGGCCGTCGCATCAACGATGGCATGGCCGCCTGGGTCGCGCAGCAGACCGTCAAGAACATGATCAATAACGGCTGCCCGGTGAAGGGCTCCAAGGTGATCGTGCTGGGCCTCACCTTCAAGGAAAACAGTCCCGACCTGCGCAATTCGAAGGTCGCCGACCTGGTCAAGGAACTGCAATCCTTCGGCTGCGAAGTCGCGGTGCATGATCCGCTGGGCGAACCGGCCGAGGCGATGCACGAATACGGCATCCAGCTGGTGAAGTGGAATGCCTTGCCGGGCGATGTCGATGCCATCGTCGCCGCGGTGTCTCACAAGGAGTACCTCGCCATGTCGCTGAAGAAGTTGGCCGGCAAGCTCAAGCCCGGCGGCGTCTTCGTCGACGTGAAGTCGGCCTATGATCCGAAAGCCGTCACCAAGGCTGGTTTCAAGCTCTGGCGGGTATGAGTTCAATGCCACAACAAGAGCACCGTTTAGCGGTGCTGGATGGCTGGCGTGCCTTGAGCATCCTGTTCGTACTGGCTACACATCTGCTCCCTTTAGGCCCCAAGGCATGGCAACTTAATTCGACTGCCGGCCCACTGGGCATGTCATTGTTTTTTACATTGTCCGGTTTTTTGATCACGCAGTTTCTGCTGAAACATCAAAGCGTGTCAGATTTTCTGATTAGAAGATTCTTCCGGATTATTCCCCTCGCGTGGTTATACATCGGTATTTCACTTGTTATATCGGAATCAGGTTCGGCGTCGTGGTTGGCGCACCTGTTCTTTTATGCAAACTGGCCGCCGATGGCTTTGGGCATTACAACCAGTCATTTCTGGAGCCTCTGCGTCGAGGTCCAGTTCTACATCGCGATAGCGCTTTTGGTCGCGCTGTTGGGGCGCAGAGGGCTATTGCTCATTCCGTTCATTTGTATCGCATTCACAATGTATCGTGTTTCAAATGAAGTCTATATCGCCATCAACACCTACTTCAGGGTGGATGAGATTCTTGCAGGCAGCATTCTTGCGCTGATCTATTCAGGCAAATACGGCAACCTACCAAGCCATGTCCTCAAAAACATCAATCAGATGTTCGTAATGGTACTGCTGGTCATTTCATGTCACCCTGATAGTGGCTTCATGAATTATCTGAGGCCGTATCTGGCTGCACTGTTGGTCGGCACGACCTTGTACAGGAGCAACCCGCTGACAAGATTTCTTCACGCCAAAGTCTTCGTCTACATTGCGGCAACGTCGTATGCCTTATACATAATACATCCATTGCTCGCTCACAGTTGGCTGGGATCGGGAGGGGTGGTGGAGAAATATGCCAAGCGCCCACTGTTGTTTCTGATCTTGTTCGCGTCGGCACATGTCTCCACGTTCTATTACGAGCATAAGTGGATATCTTTGGGTAAGCGACTATCGCTACGACTTCAAGCCAAAGCCACTGGTTGATTATGGCTGTAAATTCATCCAAGGTAGCTTATCTGGCTCCAGAGCTACCGGCGCTTTCGGCCACTTTCGTTTACGAAGAGATGCTCGGGTTGGAGAGGCGCGGGCTGGCGGTGGTTCCATTTTCGGTCCATCGTCCCTTGCAGGCTGCAGCTGGACATCAGGCGCTGGCCGATCGTACTGTCTATCTTTACGATGGTCCGAAACTTCTGCTGGCACTGGCCGGCTTGCGTCGGTTGTTCCGCCTGCCGGGGTGGCGCAGGGGGCTTGGCTGGCTGCTGCAGGACATGCGCGAATGCGGTCTGGTCCGCGCGGGTGCCTGGAAGCTGGTTTTCCAGTTTCTGTCGGGTGCGCGGCTGGCCAATCATCTGGTCGGGCAGGGCTGCGTCCACCTGCACATCCACTTCGCCCATGTGCCGACGCAGATCGGCATGTATGCCGCGGCGATGGCCGGCATCCCCTTTACCGTGATGGCGCACGCCAATGATATTTTCGAGCGCGGCCTGCTATTGGCGCGCAAGGCCGATCGGGCCCGGAAATTCCTGACGATTTCGGAATACAACCGTGCTTACCTGGAGCGTAGCGGGGTCAAGCCGGAGCACTTGGCGGTCGTGCGCTGCGGTGTCAGTTTTCCGGTTCGAAAAGCAGTGCCGTCTCGCGAGAGCCGACTTTCGTGGCGCATCGGCACACTCGGCCGCCTGGTCGAGAAAAAAGGCATCGATGTCGTGATCCGCGCAATTCATTTGCTGCGCTTGAAGGGCCATGACATCGAACTGACGGTCGCGGGCGATGGCCCCTTGCGGGAGAAACTTGAGGCGCTAGCCCTGTCGCTGGGCCTGGGCGATTCTGTGGGCTTCGCAGGTAATCTGCCCCATTCTGAAGTACGCGGCTGGATGCATGGCCTTGATCTGTTCGTACTGGCCTGCAAGACAGATGCCAATGGCGATATGGATGGCATCCCGGTCGTGTTGATGGAGGCGATGTCACAGCAGGTGCCGGTGATATCGACGCGCCTGTCGGGAATCCCCGAACTGGTTATCGATAACAAAACCGGTCTGCTGGCATTGCCGGGCGATGAGATCGACCTTGCCAGCCGAATCGCCCATTTGTTTGCAACGCCTGGTCTCGCCCAGTCCTTGGCGTCGGCGGGAAGCGCGCACGTTCGCAGTGAATTTGGGCAGGATGTCAATTTGGATCGGCTGCTCGGGCATATGGGACTTGCTTCATGAAAAATAAAAACAAGCGAGCGGGTGTGCTTGCCGCGCCCCGCCGTTATGTGTTGATATCGCCTTGCCGCAACGAGGCCGACTACATGCGGCAGACCTTGGACAGCGTGGTCGCACAGTCGATTCGCCCGTCGCTGTGGGTCATCGTGGACGATGGTTCGACGGACGATACCCCGGTTATTCTTCAGGAATACTGCCAGCGCCATGACTGGATCCGCGTAGTGACGCGCTCCGACCGGGGGCACCGTGCTGTCGGGCCGGGCGTGATCGATGCCTTCTATGCCGGCTATGCGACGATCGAACCAGCGGACTTCGATTATCTGTGCAAGCTCGACTTGGATCTGCGTTTGCCGCCGCGCTATTTCGAAGCCTTGATTCAGCGCATGGAAGCCGATCCCATGATCGCCACCTGTAGCGGCAAAGCCTATATCGAAGCAGGCAGTCAGCTGGTATCGGAGCGGCATGGGGACGAAACTTCGATAGGCGCTTCCAAATTTTATCGAACGAGCTGTTTTCGAGCACTCGGCGGTTTCGTTCGTGAGGTGATGTGGGATGGCATCGATTGCCACCGGTGTCGCATGATGGGCTGGAAGGCCTTGAGTTGGGATGATCCCGAATTGCGTTTCGTTCATCTCCGGCCGATGGGGTCAAGCCAGGTGGGCATCTACACTGGCCGGATGCGCCATGGCTACGGGCAGTATTTCATGGGCACCGGGTTGTTGTGGATGATCGCCACGGCGATCTACAGAATTCCGGAAAAGCCTTATGTCCTTGGTGGCCTTTATATACTCTGGGGCTGGATAAAAAGCGCGCTGCAGCGCAAACCGCGCTATGCCGACCCGGCGTTTCGATCATTTCTTCGGCGCTACCAATGGCGCGCGCTGCTGCTAGGCAAAAAGCGCGCGATAGAAGCTATTCACCGGGAGCGAAGTATTGCCGGTTGATCTTGCTCGTGCGGCTTACTGCCTGCTCGGCCTGCCGTTCCACGGGGTTGACCTTGATGCGGCCATGGCGCGAATCCGGCAGGCCATCGCCACGCGCCAGACGCTGATCCTCACGACGCCCAACGTCAATTTTGCCGTTGCCTGTGCGCGCGATGCGCGTTTTCGCGATGCGGTGCTCGATAGCCATCTGCTGGTGGCCGACGGCATGCCGCTGGTCTGGATTGCCCGTCTGCTCGGGGTGCCCATTCATGAGCGGGTGGCGGGTTCCGAGTTGTTCCAGCGCCTGCGTGAATCAGCGCCGGGCGCGGCGGGGCCGGTCAGGGTATTTTTCTTCGGGGGGCCGCCGGGGGCCGCCGAAACCGCATGCCGGGTGCTCAATGCCGCAGCGCGCGGCATGATCGGTGTTGGCTGGCATTCGCCGGGCTATGGTTCGATTCAAGACATGAGCGCGCCAGAAGTGATCGACGGCATCAACGCCAGCCGTGCCGATTTCCTGGTCGTCGCGCTGGGGGCCGCCAAGGGGCAGGCGTGGATACAGCACAACCGGGCCAGGCTGGCCGTGCCAGTCATCAGCCATCTTGGCGCGGTGGTCAATTTCGTCGCCGGCACCGTCAGCCGCGCCCCGCGCTGGATGCAGCGGGCAGGGCTGGAATGGCTGTGGCGCATCAAGGAAGAGCCGGGACTCTGGAAGCGCTATCGGGCCGACGGTGGCGCGTTGTTCAAGCTGCTGCTCACCGGCGTGCTGCCCCTGGCCTGGCAGCGGTGGCGCCGGTCGCCGTTCAAGCTTCGGTATGGCCGCTGGGATCGTGCCGTCGAGCATGGCACCATTGTGCTGCGCCTGCAGGGGACCTGGCTGGACGAGAATCTGGAACCGCTGCGCCTCGCGCTCTCGACGCTTGCCGGACAGCCCGCTCCCCTGCGGGTCGATTTGTCCGGCGTGTTCGATGTCGATAGCGCCTTTGTCGGCTCGCTCCTGCTCTTGCACGGCTTTCGCACCAGCAGGGGCTTGCCGCTGGCCGTGAGCGGCGCGCAGGGCGATGTCTATCGGGTGCTTCGCTGGTGCGGGGCAGATTTCATCCTGCAGGGTGCCGCGGCGGAAAAGTCGGCGCTGGCGGGACGGCACTAGTAGGATATCGTTCCATGCCGTCGCGCAGTCTGTGGGTCGATTACGCCAAGGCAATCGGCATCATCCTCGTGGTCTATGGCCATGTGGCGCGCGGTGTGCATTCCGCTGGCCTGTCGATCGACGAAGGCATCTACCGTATGGTCGACGCGGTAATCTATTCCTTCCACATGCCCTTGTTCTTTTTCTTGTCGGGCGTGTTTTTCCTGTCATCCCTGCAAAAGCACGGCGTGCCAGGCACGCTGGCCGCGAAGCTGCGGACAGTGGCCTGGCCCTATCTGGTCTGGTCGGTAGTGCAGGGCCTGGTCGAGATTCAGCTCTCCCGCCTTACCAACGGTTCGGTCGTGCCGGCTGACGTTGCCGCCTTGCTTTGGCAGCCGCGCGCCCAGTTCTGGTTCCTCTATGCGCTGTTCTTCATATCGGTCATCGCGCTGCTTGTTTACCGCTGGCTGCCGGTACGCTGGCAACCCGCGGTGCCCGTGCTGGCTTGCCTGGCCTATCTGTACGCCGATTCCTTGCCCGGCGGAATTCCCCTCGTCTTCGTCATTCAATTCGCACCGTACTTTGCCTGTGGAGTGGTATTCGGCCGCATGGCGAATGGGGCAGTGTCGTTGCGTCCTGGCTGGGTGGCTGCCGCGACGGTCATATTTGCCATCATGGCGCAATCGATCTGCCATGGATCCTTCGGCTTTGTGCCGGAAGCGCGCTGGCCGCATCTTGCGCTGGCCATGGCGACCATCGTGGCGGTCGTCGCCTCCTGCCTGTGGCTGGCGCGCTGGCGCTTGCATTGGCTGGCCGCGCTTGGCCGTGCGTCCCTGGCCATCTATGTCATGCACATCCTCGCCGGCAGCGGCGCGCGCATTGTGATGCAGAAGATGCTGGGCATCGACGCGGTTGCCGTTCATCTGGTGGTGGGCACCGTGGCGGGCATCGTCCTGCCGCTGCTCGCTCTCGGATTGATCGAGCGGCTGGGCCTCAGGGGCTGGCTGGGGCTGGGGCGATAGCCGGCATTCCGTTCATCCCGCATCTCTAGTCTGTTCCGCCAGAATACTCATGCAGAAAACCGATAAATCATTGGCTTATCGACCGGATATCGACGGCTTGCGGGCTGTCGCCGTATTACTCGTGGTCATTTTCCATTTTGATCTGATCCCGGGCGGAAAATCGGGCTTCATCGGTGTAGACGTGTTCTATGTGATATCGGGTTACCTGATCACGGGAATTATTGCCAGGCAACTCGATGCAGGTACTTTCAGCTTCTCGACTTTCTATCTGCAGCGCATTCGCCGGCTGGCGCCGGCACTGTTTGCCGTTCTCGCACTGGTAATGTTGGCTGGCTCTCTGCTGTTGTTCCCGGAAGCGCTGGTGGAGCTTGCCAAGCAGGTCTTGGCATCGCAGCTTTATGTGGCAAACATCTACTACTGGCGCTCCATTAATTATTTTGGTCTGCATGCGGATGGTGTTTACCTGCTGCATACCTGGTCACTTGCGGTTGAAGAGCAGTTCTACCTGATCTTTCCATTATTAACCCGGCCCTTAAATAGCTTCGCTAAGCCGCGTATGCGGCATGAGGGTGCTGGAAATAGGAACGGATACGTTCGGGCCATTGTGCGATGCGATTCATGATGCGCATGGCTTTTTGCAGAAGATCCTTTTCCGAGCGGGTGGCCGGTTCGAGACGCAGGGACGTTTTGAAGTCGTGATTCAGATATTCGTCGGGATTGGATTCCGGGGCGTAGGGCGGCAAGTAGAAGAGTTCGATCTTGTCCAAGCGAGGCTCGATCCATTGCTGGACGAGCTTGGCGTGATGCACACGCAGGTTATCGACGATCAGGAAGATCTT
>NZ_JCANUT010000043.1:0-35040 GCF_059569095.1 Propionivibrio pelophilus DSM 12018
GCATCGCGCAATGGCCCGAACGTATCCGTTCCTACTTCCAGCATCCTCATGCCGCATACGCGGCCTAACGAATCTATTTAAGGGCCGGGTTAATAGATGGGCACGGAGTGGGCACGGAAATTTTCCACTAAAACATCCAGACGATTACCTCGATAAGCCGAACGTGCCCATCACCCTCGCGAAATGACGATTGCCAGAAACTGGCGGCGTGCCAGTTGGACACAGAACTGCCTGCGCCAGCATTTCGCAAAGCATTGATATAAAAAGGGATTGGCGCGCCTGAGACGATTCGAACGTCCGACCCCTGCCTTCGGAGTTTTGCGGACAAATAATTTCAACCTGTATTTTCAAGGCTTTTAAGCAACAAATCTGCAAAGTAGTATAGAAGTAGTATAGCACTGACGCCCGAAAAACGAACTATGAGTCGGCAAATCGTGCCTGTTTACACTCCGCGCAGAATAATTCCTTTGTCATATTTAGTGTCGTTTTAACCGACGACTATCTCCTTACCGATCAAACCGCTTTGGAAATTGTCGAGACGGCTTGCCATTTTGCTGCTCTTTATTTATTACCTACCGTGTAAATAAGAACCTCTCCGATGATATCAATCACATCTGCAATATTTTTATCTAAGTCTCTTTCCTCTTGTGTCATTTCAGATGGTGACTTAGTAAGACCTTGCAAAGAGGAACAGCCAGTTCCCATAGTGAGAATGGCTGTCATGATAAGTGCCATTGTCAATTTATTTTTATTCATCTTGTGGATTGATTTACTTTTTTGCTGGGCGGGCACTGCAATAGTCACAAGACGGATCAGCTTTGCAGTCGCCTAAAGTCCACATTTCTTTTTGATCAGCTGATAATTTTTCCCGCGCATCCCACGAAGCACTCGCAACTTTCCTACAAAGGCTACTTGTTCTAAAGCGATAGATTATTGTTGTAGCGGTTAAAGTGTTGGTCACTGATGACGACCAAGGCAGTTGCTGCTCTAGCGATTTATCTGTGCACTCCAAATCGATGCTGCCAAATAAACCTACGTTTTGTTGCGTCGCACGAGCCTCAGCAACACAGCCGTTTGGCGTAGGAGTCTCTGCCTGAGCAACAACTTCGCCATACACGTCTCGCACGTTTAAAAAACGACCGACACCTTTGATGGGCTGTAATTGTGCACAGCCTGTCAGTATTACCAGGCTAGATAACAGAAAGGTTTTCATTAGATCGCCTTATGACTAGTCGTTTCGCGCTCAACGAGAACGTTTAACTGACCATCAGCAACTCAATTATTGAAATAGCTTGTTAGCGGCTGGATGTTAGAAAACGCATCGGGTTTCTTTTCAAAAGCGTCATCCATTTTGTTTTGGACGTCTTCAGCCCACTTGGTAAGAGACGCGAGAAACTTTACTTTTTTCGGATCTCTGTTAACAAAATCCTTATACCAACTATTGGAACCCCAAAGTTGTTCAGCATCGCGCTCAATCCCGAAAAGTTCAGGATTGATGCTCACCCTATATTGCAGACGCCTGCCGTAACTCGAATATCTCGTAAATTCGACGCCAACAATTGTTGGCGGAAGTTCAACGCCCATATCTCTGAATGCCACGAGATACTGCTGATAATCTCCAGTCGGAGTTACATAAAACTTCGTAATATGGTTGATGTAGGCACAGTTAATATCTCGAAACGCACCACCAGTGGATCTTTTCCAGAGGTAGTTATCTCGCTTGCATGGCTCATCCGTCCAATCGCTCATGCTACTTGTCTCCAAGTTTCCTTGCATTCTTATATCAGCGAAAAACTTTCCGTCTCTAATATCGACAAAGTAAGCGTTCCCAAGCGGCAAACCACTTGCTTGCCCTGTAGAATGAGTTGTTTTCAAACGCATTATCTTCAACTGGTTGCCTAAACTTAGAATCGGATAGCCACCAATCTGTTGACCAGATTCCACGGCTTGCAACTGCTTAATTTCGATCGGCTCATTTTTATTAAAGAGATCTTGCGCGAAACAAATCGATGTACAAAAGGCACCGATTAAGAGACCTAATGAGGAAATCAGGGGAATCTTCTTCATTTTTGTTCTCACTATGACGTGTGAAAATTGAGTGTTCAGGCTTCATCATCCTCCGTAGGAACAGACGTTGCGAGGGCAAGAGAAACGCGTTCGGCAAGAAATCGGATAGTTGTTGCGTCTGGGCAACAACTCCTCGCAGATATTTATTAATTCTGATGCTTTCGCCCTCATTTCGGCGTTACTGACCGCCTCGATCTGCGCATCAAGTTCGCCGCCCTCCACCGCTTTCTTAAAATTTCCAACGTTAAGACCAATTACCGATTTGTCGTGAAAAACGACATTTCACCCCGCTTAAAGCGCAATGTGCGTATATTTCAACGGTTACGAACGCACTGAGGAACAGAACAGTGAATTTCGATATTCACATATCCCCAAACTTCCGCGGCGGTCAGTTCTTCACTAGCTTTGAGGCGGATTCGGTAGATAAAGCGCTTACTGCGATCAAAAATGCATGGTTTCGCGCTGGATTGAGCGCAGACACGGGCGAAGCGTTTCTTTTCGCACCCATCAAAGCGGTCGATGAAACGACGAAATTTGAACTCGGCACTTTTAAGTTCTACGAGGACGGCGGAATGTTCTTCGACATTTCTTCGTTTGACGACGAGTTCACGGAGTTTTTAGACAGTATTGGATACGAACACAACGAAATGCTTGAGGGTGAGACAGCATTTCTTGCTCTACTCACACACATCATTTCGGCTGGTCAGGGGTAAAGCCCCTCCGTCCGACAATGCGTCCTGAAACGGGACGCTGAAAGTTGGTCGGTTCGCCAAACTGCAAAACAGTCGTTTTAACCGACACTACATGCTTGGCTGCATCAACGGCTTTGCTGGACGACCACCACAGTAATCACAAGACGGATCAGTACAGCACGCCGCTTCCCGCCACTCGTTGCAAGAAGCGCAGAACAACGCGTCGTAGCGTTCGGCGTAAATCAGCTTCTTCCTACATGTCGGGCAACGCTCATCCATTTCCAAACGCGGGATAGCATCGCCATTGCTATCAACAAGTTTTCCTTTACTGCTCTCGTTGCTCATCATCGCCCTATGCGTCGGTCGAAAGCTAGAAGCTTTGATTCAATCCCAATCACACCGCTCTTTTTCTTTTCGCTCTTCTATGCTTTTCAGATCACTAAGATCGTTTGCTATACCTGAAAGACGCGAAAGCACCCCACCCAGTCCGTTGATCAGAAAGATGAGGTTGAGAAAGAGCAAAATTACCACTAGCCAGTTGAAGACCTCATTTGTCATTGCCGCCCCGCAGTCTTAGGTGCAGTCTCAAGAACTGATTCTTTGAATTTCTGATCGTTGCCCCTTTGTCGCGAAATCAAGCGCACATTTGCCTTTCGTCGTTTTCAACATCGGGTCAGCCCCAGCTTTGATAAGAAGACTAACCGCCTTGTTCTCACGATTCTTTACAGCGAACATCAACGCGGTCGCCCCATCACGATTTGTCTCGTTGGGATTTGCTCCACTATCCAAAATGCTACGCACATCATTAAGGTTGCCACTGGCTGCAGCAACCATCAGCGGTGTAAGCTGAAACTTTGAAGCTTCAGCCTTGTTTTTTAATGCCTCAATATTGTGATCTTCTTGGTCAATCCTCCGCCAAAAGTAGGCTACAGCGAGAATGACAGGGAGCTTAATCAAGCTCGTAGGGATTGAGCCCTTCAATGGCACTGAGACGAGCATAGCCACAAAAAAACCGCCAATCACTAAGATAGTTTTTTGCACCCAGCTCGGCAGTCCAGGCTTGCAATTCTCAAAGTCACTACCCTCTGCGGCTGCGGCGTTCTTTAACTGAGACAACTCGCCATCAGGATATCCGCGAGACGCCAACTCGGTCATCGCTATTTCTAACGCTTCAGGAGTTAGCCCATTTCTAATTTTCGAGACGAGTTCTTCAGTTTCCGTCTGGGCAAATAGTCCCTCAAGATAGGCAATCTCAGCCATTTATCTCTCCCACTTAAACGCACCATAGTCGGGCACGAATTCTCTTCTAGCCTGTCGATCACGTTTATCATCCGCTTAGTGGACTTCTTAAGGGTTGAAAACTGTCGGGTTTCACGACACATCTTCGGAGGATGTTGCTACCGAGCGACAACCCCGTCACCCGACTACGCCACATTAGTACACTGAACACGTACTCGCCCCCCCACTCAGAGTCTATTTCTTTACCCCAGCCTTCCCCATCCCGCAGACCGCTTCAATCTGCGCATCCAGTTCGCCGCTTTCAACGGCTTGCTTCAAAATCTCCAGCGTTGCGACCAGTTCCTTCTCGCTCGCCAGTTCCACCGCCGTTTTTCCCTTCGCAATTTCAATAATTTTTGCCCCGTATCGCAGTGACACGCAGACCTTGCCGTTGTCTGCCGTCCACCACCACTGCTTGAGACGCTTTGTCGTTTCAACCGACACTTTCAGACCCGTTTCGGCGTTTTTGACGCTGCGCATGCGCGTTGGCGCGTAAGTTCGCCCCTCTTGCCGCGCTTTCGCCATTTCCAGTTGCTCGTGCAACCGATCAATGACCTTGTTGCGGCGAATTACGACAGGCGGCAGTTGAGTCGGTTTTTTTGCGGCGACCAATTTCAAATTTGCCAGTGCGCTCATTTAGTTCTCCATGACGTTGTGTTGGTATGGACAACTGTAAAGCCACCATTTCGATATCGCTACCTCTCGTTCTGAATATTTTCCACCTAATTTTTCGCCTGATAAATAAAAGTAGCGCAACTAATTCAGAAGCACTCAACCAAGCAAAAAGTAGCGCAACTTATAGTATAGAGACGAGATAAGACATGAAGAACAAGAATGCGATTGGGGTAAGGAAGGAATTGACGGCAGGTGCTACTGCTTGCAGATTGGATCGAGTTATTGGCTCGCAGGAATTCATCAAAAAGCCCCCACCAATTCAGCGATCACCTCTCAAACAAAAGCTGCTTCAGGCATTGAAATTCACCCAACCCGACATCGGCAAAGATTACCTCTACGAACGCTGCGTCAATAAATACGTGGATGAGATGCTGCCTGCGCTACGCGCTGCCATTGCGATCAAGCCAAGTGATGACCTCATGCCGCATCAGTTCTATTTTTGCCAATCAAAAATACGCGAGGCAATCGGCACGATTGGCAAGCAACAGCAGTACATCTTTCAACTGATGAAAGAGGACGACGCCACCAGCTTGATAGTTATTGAGCGCAAGGGATTCAGTCAGAACGGCGTGAGCCGTCTCAGTGCTGCCAAACTGAATCCGCTTTACGAGGAGCTTGTTATCGACGAAATACTCAATTTACGCGTTGAGCGAAATCAGCAATTGCTTGACGAAATAGAACGCACGGCGAATTACTGGGTTGCCGTTGAACCTGCGTCGCTTCAGGCATTCATCACCAAAACGACGGAAACGTTGCGTGCCACAAAGAACGGCGTGCATTACGAACAGGCTCTGTTGCGCAATCTGGTAGCCGCACAGCAACTGCAGGCAATGACGCATGCGCCCGATGCGGAGCACCCCACGCATTACGTCAATGAGCGCTGGGAGCAAGCGGACTGCGGACGCATTTATGGTCAGGGCTACAGCTTACAACGCATGCCCAAGGCAGTGCGACACGCCGCGCTGGGCGTGTGCCACAAGTACGACTTCAAAGCATGCGCTTTTGCGCTGATGGCAGGACTGGCACATGAAATTAATCCCACGCTGCTTGTCGGCGCGACACTGGACTATATAAAGAACAGGCAGAAGATACGCCAGCGCATTGCGAAGCAACTTGGTATTGAGGAATCGCTGGTCAAGCAGATATTTACAGCGATTGGCTTTGGCGCGGAGTTGAAGAACAATCAGCACAACGCAATACGTGGCGCATTGGCGAAAGCGGCACGGCAACAGCACGACCCCAATGCGCGATTAGACAAGGACGTTTACAACAAATTGGGCGATGACGAATTTCAACGCCTGATTGCCAACCCAACCTTTCGTTATATCTACGACGAGTTCCAAGCGATCAACGCCACTATCCTTTCATACCTCGATACGGACGATTTCAAGATCGGCGACAGCACCTACCGCGCTATTGATCCAAAAACTGGAAAGAAGCGAACACACAGGCAAAAACTGGCGTGGATTTATCAGGCGCTGGAATCTCACGCCATGTTCACTTTCGCTGACCTGGCTGGACAAGAGCCGCTATTAACGACGCACGACTGCCTTTACTTCAAACAAAAGCTGTCCAGCGAAAAAGTTGTCGACATCACACTACAGCTTCAGCAACAGTTTCCTTACTTGCGCTTTGAACACGAGGCGATCTACCCGATTACAGGCGATGCGGCGTATGAAGCGCGATTCGCTGACGCAGCACAATTTGAAAGAGAACACCGACAGCGCATTGCAAAAGAAGAAGAAAACGCACGCTGGAAAAAACCTACGAATTTGTGGAATGTATTAGGTTCTTTCCTAAGTCATTGAACCGCTGCATCTCTCTATTCGCCGAATTCTTCTCTTTACCTTATGACCAAAGACTATAACATTTGGCATATGAATTATTAGGTTTGAGGAAGGAGGAACAGCAATGGCACAGGCAAAAACGCTCACTGACAAAGAGTTGAAGAAAGTGCTCAACTTCATCAGTTGCCACAAGCACGCGGCACGTAATCGCGCCATGCTGCTGGTCACGCACTGGTCAGGCATGCGCGTAGGTTCCGTTGCTGCGCTCAAAATTGGCGACGTGGTAAATGAAGACGGAACGATACGCGATGAAGTGCGTTTATCGGCGCAGCAGGTGAAAGGCGGTCGCTCCTACACCGTGTTTATTGCGGAGAAACTGCGCAAGGAACTGGCAGCCTATGTTTCGACGATCAACACCAGCGATCCAAGCAAGCCGCTGTTCGCCACGCAGAAGCGCGATCACTTCACCGCCAATACGCTCTGCCAGCATTTTCACTGGCTCTATAAGCAGGCGGGGATTGCTGGCGCAAGCAGTCACAGCGGACGACGGACATTTATTACGGCACTGGCGAACAAGGGGGTTGGAGTGCGCGTGCTGATGGCGCTGGCGGGGCACCACAATATTTCAACGACGCAGGCTTATATCGACGTAAACGACGAGATGAAGCGGGCTGCGGTCGAGTTGATCTGATTCAAACGTCCTGAAACGGGACGCTCCACAAAAAAAACCTGCCGATGTAGCTAATCGACAGGCTAAATGTATAAGCGTCCCGTTGCGGGACGCTCGTGTAGATCAACTATTTGATGGTTGCGCCACTGACAACGGTGAAGTTATTGGCGTTAGCAGCTGAGCTACTGGCAGTAGACGGAACGGGCGGCATAGGCAAACCCATCGCATTCAACGCGAGCAGTTCATCGAGCTTGCGCATGTAGCCACGCAAGCTGCCCTTCCATTCCAGTTGCTTCAGGTAATACAGCACATCGCTATCGGGCAGCGTCAGCCCTTCATTTTGCAAGATGAACTGCGCACGCGGCAACACCGAGTTAGCATTGAGCTTGCCGAACTCGACCAAATCGCAGCGATCGCGCACGCTGCGCGGAATGCCCATAGGATTGTTGGTCGTAATAATGACCATCAGCGCATCTTCACAACTGTCCATCGCCGTCCACAGTTTATGAAGATTGACTTTCGCGTTATCAAATTCTTCAAACACCAAAAAGAATTTGGATTGGTCAAAGAGCTTGTTGGACGCGCACGACTGACGCAAATAGTCCTTCAAGTCCTTTCTGTTCAGCAGTTCGTCATAGTCCTTGTTCTCGACAGCCACCTCTTCGCCGCCAATCGCCTGAGGCATCAGCCGAGCAACAGTGCTTTTTCCTGTCCCATTCGTTCCCCACAAAATTATGTGCCCCTCCAACAATCCTTTCGCATAAGCATCAATGCGATGACGGATGTGCGCTTGCGGAATA
Organism: Propionivibrio pelophilus DSM 12018; assembly: GCF_059569095.1. Taxonomy (NCBI): domain Bacteria; kingdom Pseudomonadati; phylum Pseudomonadota; class Betaproteobacteria; order Rhodocyclales; family Rhodocyclaceae; genus Propionivibrio; species Propionivibrio pelophilus. The sequence goes on from NZ_JCANUT010000043.1 coordinate 7,970, forward strand.
AGAACGTCCGCGAGGGTTTGGGGTGCATACTTGATTTCACACTTCATGATTTCTCCTTTAGTAAATTGGTGAGGGATAAATGGGGCGCGTGTTGCGCCCCGATTTGTTAGCCAGCAAGCGCTGCCTGCAGATCGTCTTCGCTCTTGGGCTGCTTGAACGAATCGACTTCTGACGCGTTTTGCGCATCTACCTGTGCGCTTGCCACTTTGTGCTTGGCGATGCGCTGCATGAGCGCGTTGATGACAACGTCCGTGGCTGAGGGCAGCACACTGACAATGTGCGTGGTCCCATCGGGCTGCGGCTTGGCGATCAGCACAGCGTAGTCGCCCTCGATGTCCATATTGACTACGGCGAGCGGGTTGAGCGTGTTGTACTCAAGCTCGCCTTTAGCGACGACTTGCGCAGCTTCCACAGCTTCACGCTTTTGCCGTGCCTCTTCCTTGACGACCATGGTGCGGACAACTTCCTCCACACCTCCAGCGTCGCGCACATAGTCTGCAAAATTGGCAGACGAAATGTTTTCCTGTACAGCAGCGGTCAGGACATACGCGTAGCGGTGCGCACGCTTGCGGTCAGACTTGAAGACAAAGCGCACAAGCATTCCCAGCGCCGTGCTGTTTTTCTGCGTCTTGATGCCCATTTCTTTCAGCCTGCTCACAAGCTGCTGACGCAGCGTGCGCTGGTCGTCCTTGGAGCCCTGCAAGAACTTGCTGTTATAGACATCCAGCGTTTCAGCGAGCAGCGCGTACAGCGCTTCGTTAGCTGCTTTGAAAACGCCTTGTTCCCATTCGTCGCGCTTGACCGACAAAGCGTCCAGTAACGCGACGGTGCTGTCGGCGAAAGCGATGTTGGTTTCGGAGGGGGTGAAGATAGCGGTCGTTGCCATTTTTGTTTCCTTTCGTTGTTTGTCTTCGCAGCGGTTAGTGGAAGTTGGTGCTGTGTGCTGCGTCGATGGGATGTATTATTCCGTTTCTCCACTTTTCTCTGAATCATCAGCAATATCTGTGTTTTTATTTGTATAGAAATGGAAAAAACACTGCTCCCATGGAAGCTTCGCGCTTCGGATTTCTCTAAACCTGGCTGGCACACCCGCCCAACGGTCGGCTATGAGTTGATGTTCGCGTTCCTGCGCATCAGCCCGAGTTATGAACTGGCGCGGGAGGAACAGGAGGAGGGATTAACTGAAGAAGAGGCGCGGGGATTGCCTGCCGACTTTGAGGAAGTCAGGAAGACCTACGCGCTGCTGGGTGATGTCCAGCGAACGCTATTCCGCTCGTGGTGGCTAAAACGAGGTCTGAAAGCCTTTGGCAACCCGCACACCAAGCCGCGCGTGCACGAAATTGCCGATTTGGAGGACTCGACGGATGCCTCGCTGGAACACCTACGGCAACCTCTTGAAGATTATTTGGGTGAAACGCGAAGAGACGAAGGCTTGGGCGCAGCGCTGCTCGTCTCAATTCCTCTTGGCAGACGCAAAGGTGAAATCCTGACGCAAATCAGCCGTCTGCTCGACAGATATTCACAAGTCGAGGCAGCCACAATGAACAAGCCGACACTGAGTTTGTTGGGGAAGCGGCTTCGGGCGAAATCCTTGTTTTCTGGTTTGCGTTTGCTGTGGTTCAGGGCAGCCAAGCCGAAATGGGAATTGTGGCGGCTGGGGGCGCAATCCAGACTAAGCAAAACATATTCGGCAGTGCTTGACCCGAAGGCGGGGCGGCGCGTCAAAGATGTGATTGAACAGACGGACCGCGACATGATGACGAAGATCACCTATCGCGCTTTGAATAAATTTGAAGCCATCGCCGAAAACGCGGCTCGCGGCAAATTCCCCTGTGACGAGTCTGTTGAGAAAGCGCCGTTCGATTATCCGCGGATCGCCAAACAGATTCAGCGCAATAACGCGTGGGAGAAGAAAGAGAAAGAACGGCTGGCGAAGTTGTTCGAGGCTCGCCAAGCCAAGCGTGCGCAAAAGCCCAGCGACAGCGATCTTTAACTTCTCTCTATCTTTCCAAGCGTCTTGAAACGGGACGGTCAGCAGGTTGATTTATTCTTTCAATCTCCCGCCGATAAATACAAGAAACAGGGAGAAATCATCATGCGTTTTGCCGAATTTGCACCAGTACCAAACAAGCAACCACCACAGCAACAGAAACGGCAGCCTGTCGCCATCGAGCCGACCGACGTAACGCGAGGCAGAATGCGGCGCGAGATGGCGAAGAAGATTGCCCAGTCGCAAGCTCAAATTCAGCCGACAGACGACGATCGTATGATTGCGTTTATGCGTGCTTGCCAAGCAAAAAATGCCGTCGATGATGCCGCGCAGCAAACAGGCGATTACCGCGCCAAGCGCTTCAACGGCTAATCAGCATCCCGCTTTCCGTTGGCTTTGGGCTTACGCTTGCGGCGTGACTGGATCATTTCGATATTGTCTTCGCCCTTCAATTGAGACGCGTAGAACCTGTCGATCATGTCTTCCTTCGTTCGTGCATTTCGCGCCAACGTAATGACATCCATCTTCTCGCCATACAGCAAGCGATACATGATGCAGGTGTGGCGCAGGGAATAAATCGTTCTGTCTTCGCCCTTTGCCGCACTCTTCAAGTTCGTATTCCACAGCAGCACGTCGAACTGGCGCTGTAGCTGCTTTAGCGCATAGTCCCTGTTGGTGTACTGGGGCATGAAAACATAGTCATCTGGCGCTACGCCAAGCCCGTTGGCGCGATTTCGTTCTGTCAAGCGCTCATACACTTCAACGGCTTTGGGCATCGTAACGATGGGCTTGTCGTGCTTTTTGCTTGGGGGCAAGCTGAGACGTAAATACACGTTGTCATTGCGCAAAATCTCTACATGCTTGTGCTGGAGATTTTTAATGTCGGTTGGGCGAATGAAGCTGTTGGTCATAAACACGATCAACTCGACCAAGTCGCCCGTTATTTCCGTCGTTCGTATCTTCCTGCCCTTCGCTGGCTTGCTGCCCGCTGCAAAATACTGCGCCAGCGCTTCCGTGCCGTCCTTTTTCTTTACCTTTACCAAGTCAAAGCGTTTGCCAATCAACGCACGCGCACGACTCCATAGCAGTCTGTATTCTCTCGTTGTGAAATAGCCGCGTGGATTGTCTGGCACATTGACCGTCGGAAAGTGCGGGACGGCGATAATCAGTTGGCGCTTGAAGGCGTAGTTCAGCACCTTGCGCACTAATTTCATGTAGCCGCTGATTGTGCTGAGACTGAGCTTGGGCGTTTGATGCGACAGTTCGCCCAAATAGTTTTCCAGCAGTTCGTAATTCACGTCTGCCACATCGCGCTCACCGAAAAACGGCAGGATGCTTTTGTTGAGACGACCTTGCGCAATGCTGTAGGTCAGGTTGGTCACTTCACCACGCGCCACTTGCGCCTTCTGCGCTGTCAACATGGCATTGACGCACACATCAAAACGCGATTGTCTGGTGATCGCCAAGCCTTGCGTTCGCCGCAAGTTCAACTCATCGTAAAAGGCTTTGGCAAACTTGTATGCCTCGTTCTTGTTCTCGGTCTTGGTGCTGCGTCGGACGATCTTGCCATCGACGTAATAGCGCACCCACCAATAGCAGCTTGCTTCCAGTTTGTAGATCGTCAGTTTCTTGGGGTAGCCAGGCACAGGTGACAATGAACCTGCCAACGGCACGGTCCGATGTTTCTTCTGTAAAGCAGCGGTCTGGATCGTTTTTTCTTCTTTCATAGAGTACCTTTGTCTCAGCGCACTATATGCTCTACACCGATCAAATACAAGACTTACAGCCAATAATCAGACAGCAACATAGCCATTCCTCTTGCCTAAACTGGCGAAAATGTGGCAGAAGTAGTATAGATTATACTATACTACTTTTATGCAAAATAAAACCCGCACAAGGCGGGTTAAATACTTGATATTACAGAGAATTATTGGCGCGCCCGACACGATTCGAACGTGCGACCCCTGCCTTCGGAGGGCAGTACTCTATCCAACTGAGCTACAGGCGCTTTGGCCACATTGCATGGCGGAGTGCAGTAGTCATTTTACGTCATCTACTGCAAATGACGACTGCCTTCGGAGACAAAAGCAACCAATAGGAATCTAGAGGAACCAGAAGGTTTAAATCGGCAAATCCCTTGCCGTTGAAGAGGACCGAGGTGAGCGGAGTATTACACACTTTCACCTTATTAAACCAATAGTTACCATACAATCTCCCGACATCACCATCCGCTTTATCACCAAGCACGAGGTCGGATTGACGACAGCACTCCAAGAATGTTACAGGAAATTCGCTAGAAACTGGGTGTCTATAGTTATAATTTTGTTTGTCTCACTTTGCATCCAACAGACGAACATTACGATGAGAAAACAATCGGCAAAAGCGAGCCTATCTTCTGTACCACAGCTGATCAAAATTTCGCTGACTGAGATTCAAGTCGACGAAGCGAATCCTATTTTCGAACTACAGAATCGGTTGAGACATCTCCCTCAGGCCGTTCCCTCGTTAAACGAGACGGCACTCGATCTGCTAACGTTAGTTCAGCCATTACAAGTCATCAAATACGAAAAAGATGATGATAGCGGCCGCACCAGTTTTAAGCTGATTGGCGGATTTCGCACTTATCAGCTTCTGCTTGAGCAGCGTTCGATGAAAGCGCTGGTCTGGGCTCTACTTCATCCGCAGCAGGATGCTGCAAATGAAGCTCTCCTAGCGGCCATGGACGTCGTTGTTAAAGTACTCCAACGTCCCGATGATTTGGATTTGGGGCTGCTTGCTAAGGCACTACACGATGATAAGGAACTGAGATCCATCGTCGAAAACCTTGTCCCTATCAGTACCGATGAAAAATTGTCACTCATTCTTGGAATGTCGCGTAGTTCATTGAATCGGAACATTCAGAGCATTCGAAAGTTGACCGATCAAAATGAGAGAGATACAAAAATCGAGGAAGGAATTGATCTCGATATAGATGAAGAGTCGGTGAAGTAAATGACGACTCGCGGGACGGAACCAAATAACAGCCAAAATGTGGAGCAGCCTCCAGGCGACAGAGAAAGGTATCTTCGAAAGTTACAACCGTTATTGAGTTTCTTATCAGCACCCCACGACCTCATTGGGATTTTTCGAATAGCCGAAGAATTTCAGAAAACAATCCAATTATTTTCTCCCCTCGCGAATGAGCGAACACGCTCCAGCCTTGAGCGCCTCGATTCACTTTGTACGATCATTCTTAGCGATCAATCAGGGATTACAAGGTCTTTCCCCAAAGCTCCTGCGACAAAAAGAGCAACACTGACCGACTACTACGATAAGCATCCTCACTATTCGATCTACTGGAACCGTCCCCAACTACCTCTGTTTTCTGCGCAGTGGCGAGCGCTCGTGGCCACCCTCCTTCCCATCCGAATCAGTCTAGATCGGGAAGAGACTAAGTCTGTAGAGCCGTATCATGAGGTATCCGTCCGACTTAACCGATACCTTCGCCAGCTGTCCCAACCATCCAGGGAAGAGTTGCGCATCCTTCTTGAATTACCGGTTATAGCAACCCCCGTCCAAAGCCTTGGAACGAATATTTCTTCAATAGCAGAAAGACTTGGAATTCGCTTGAGTGCAGCCAGCGGGTACAAGTTCTTTCGGTTCATTGCACGAGTCATCGATCTGTACCAAGACGGCCAGTGGAATGTTGATCGATTCTTGAAACGAAGCAATCGCGCCGGAATACGTTCAAATGAGCGCCGATTTGGAGCTACGGAGACTGAAAATGTCGAACAGGGCATTGAACTGAATATCGCCATCGATGGCGATGAGAGAATCTTGGCAAAGCGATACTTTCAATTTGACAGCACCGCAATTGCTAATCCTCAAACTGACTCAGACGAGGAATTTGACAGTTGCCCAACTGCAACAACGTTACAACTTGATACACAGCGCGTAACTGAATATCACTTGCAGAATCGGCGGCGCCAAGCCGCTCACGCTGCCCGCTTTCAATCACAAGCGATCGAAATCGCAAATCAATATCTCCCATTTGTCAGAAACGGGTTAACAGGATACGAGCTGACGTGCTTTATACGCGCGCTTGTCGATTTCTCAGACTCTGCCTGGGATTTGATCATACCGAAGAGACGGCCTGTTGTCGCAGCGTGGGCCGCATGCAGATTTTTTCTGTCCCGTGAAACCACACAAATTCGAGAGATACGTGTTGGATGCGAGGCAGTTTCAATGCAGTCGAAGCGACGAGAGAAGATGGCCTGGCTTCCCGAAGAGAGCAGGATCCTCCTTCCTTCTATTGCCCCCCTCCATGCAACTCCGGCAACGGGCAAAGTGATCCCCTCGACTGACTATTTCTATCTGAAAGTACCGAAGCTTTTTTCTGATTGTCTAAAACATCTAAAAGGCAGCACAGAAAAATTGTTCGATACCTCCTACGAGGCAGACTTCGGCAAGCTAATCAATGGACTTCGTAAGCAGTACAGCATTGAAATCACTGCTGCTCGAGTGCAATCCTATCTGTCGGACCTCATGAGTCAATTGGCGCCAGCCGACCGAGTCATCTCCATTTACTTTCAGGCACTGCCGCCCAACCAACACAACCCCGCCGTCTACTCTGCAATTTCGACCGGCCACATTCAATCACTCTATGATGAAGCGAATGTGCTGGTAAGTGAACGAACTGGACTTGACGTCGCGACAGCAGGCCCCGCGGAACTGCCCGGCCTCCTTCCAGAAAACGGCTCCTCCATTGGCTCCCGGCAGGTCCCCCAAATTGAGACCATATCCAATTCTGTAAAGTCGCTTCAAAGAAAGCTTGCCTCTCTTTCCGCAACTTCGGCCTTGTCCATCAGTGAGCTTCACAACACGTATACCGCGTATGTCGTGTTTATGTTGCTGGCAACGAGCGGGATTCGAGCCATATCCAATTTGCTACCCGCCCACTTCGATATCGACATCCAGACTGGAATTTGCTTTGTATCCGACAAAGACAACAACCGCTATGGAAACGCACACCTTGTTTGGTTACTCCCTTTGTTGGTTGAACAACTCGAGTTATATCGTGAGCATACGATGCGATTGCGTCAATTTATTGCTTTGACGGCCAGCCATGAGATCGCGCGCCTAGATCTTGCAGGAGAAATTCCAGCATTGACGAGTCATCTCGCCCCCGATCGTGATTCTGATCAGAATATCCTTTCAGAAGCAGTACCCTTTTTGTTTTTTCTCGGCACGTACGGTAACAAGGTCGAACCGGTCGCCCCTTCATTACTGGCCACATACCTCGGAGACGACTGGAATCTCCGCTTGGGCACTCTCAGGCATTTCGTGCGCTCCTTTCTGTTGGATCGAAATTGCTCCGGCGAGAGCATTAATGCGCTCCTGGGTCACGGCGAGCGAGGGGAAGCGCCATGGGGCCGCTTTAGCACTTTGCCACCACGACTCTGGCGCCGATCAATCGGTAACGCAATGACTCAGTGCACCAAGCGGATCGGATTCAAAGCAATTCGATCACCACTGCTAAGGTCGGTCAAATGAACGACTCCGAACCACCATCCAAACCACTTGAATCGAAGAACGAGTGGCCCGAGTGGGCTGCAACGCTTAATCCACGAATCGCAGATCGACAACAAGCACTTTTTTATAATTTCGCAAAGTTCCTAAGGGATCGCAGCTCATCCATATGGCAGGGACTCCCCACCGCCCAAGCGGAATTGACACCACAAAGACATCAAGACCTCCGCGATGCCTTGAGAAAAACCGCTTCGAACGCAAATGCAGAACTCACACTGATGAATTGGTGGGACCGCCTGATCGTGGCGGGAAATCAAGATGGCCGCTGGGAAATCCCTCTTCTTCCACCGATAGCCCGATTACCGCCGACACAACCCGTCTTTGTCCGCAGAGATTTTCAACTCTTAGCGGAATTCCGGAAATTTGAGGCTGCACTGACTAAAAAACTCGCAGCGCCGATGGAACAGGGCTGGATTTCCCATGCGGCGTTTCTTTCAGCGATTATTTTTGGCGGCGTGAGTTCTAAAGAAACGCTGGAATCACTGTTGAAAACGGACTGCTCCGCCGTCACCGAGTTCGGAGGGGAACTTCGCATTGAATTGCGGTTCGAGAAAAAAAACCAACCGACGCAGTACAAAGCGTGGTTTCCCGATGCGGTGACCAGCAGTCTAATCGCTCGCCTGATTCAACAAACACACGGGCTGTTTGCTGAAAACCTTCAATCACCCTCGCTGTCGGCCGAAGGCCAATTTGAAGCCGCCGTCGCACACCTCGATTTACCTCAGCTTGAGTTTTCTCTCGTTCTGCGCGCGGCGCGTGTAGCCAGCGCGCTTCGGGTGCCTCCCTACATAGTGGCTTACCTCAACGGCGAGCTAGTGAGCCAATCTCTCCCCAGGAATGTTTGGCAAAGGCTCAATGGATGGAAAGTTGAAACGGGGCCAAATGATCAAAGAGAACAACCGGATCAACACGCCGAGCAATTCACGCATCTCGTGCAGCCGCAAATTTTCTTTGATCCGATAACAGCACAGGTTGATCAACTAAAGATCATTTCTGCTATCAGGAAAACATTGACGTCACGGACTCAGCCGATTGAATCGATCGACGGCATTTTGCGTGAATACGGCACTGCCGTGTGGCCGATCGTGACACTGCTCACACGATGGACCCAATGGCACTTGGGGGGAAACAACGAGAATGACGAGATCGCAGACCGCAAAGGTATTAAGCGATCCAGTGCTATGCGTTATCTGTCGGCCATTGCGCGACACCTAATTCCAATCTGCCATACCGAGAATCCGCTTGAAATGGACACCGATGATTTTGAGACCCTGTACGAATTGGGTTCCGCACGGGTTGTCCGCCCAAAGGAGAAGCAGGTCTATTGGTTGTGCGTGAAATCATTCCACACCTATTTGATGCTCGCGGGTGCTCCAGACGTCAATATGAGCGAGCTTGATGGGTACATTTCCGGCGGAAACAATACGGTATCGGCCAATTTGATTGGAGAAAGCGATTTTCAGTTGTTCAAAAAGGCATTGATGCCAAAAAACAACGCAAAGATAGATACCCCTTCGACCCGCGTTTTTCTGGCCGCAGTTCTTGGCTTTCGTTGTGGGCTCAGGCGCAGGGAAGCTCAGATGATCCAGCTTAAAGATGTTCATTCTGGCCCTCATCCTTGCTTACTCGTTCGTTCGTCACGATTAGCCCAACTGAAATCATTTTCAGCTCACCGCAGAATTCCCTTGCGCCATCTACTGCCGGACGATGAACTCCATTTGTTTCTCGCTTACGTAGACCAGCGCCGGTCTGCATTAATGGGCGATAACGGTCTCGTCTTTTCCTGGCTGCACACGCCGACGACTCCAATGGGAGATCGAGACCTATTTGAGCCAATAACCGCTTGTTTCCAGGCTATCCAGGGGCTTGCGTCCCCTCGTTTCCGCTACCACCACCTTCGCCATTCGTTTGCGAATTGGGTATTCATGGCGCTGGTCGCCTCAGACGCCATGGCGTGGCCGCGAAAGAATTCGGGGCCGTTGTCCGCTTCGCCGTTCGATAGCCACAGGATGATCTCGATTAAGAATTTATTTTTCCCGCGTCGGTTCGGAACCGATCCCACACCGACGCGCAAGAATCTTTACCTGACAAGTGCACTGCTCGGCCACCTTAGCCCGGCGACAACGACCCAAAGCTATCTTCACCTGATCGATTGGATCGCAGCCCAAGAACTGGATGACGCGTTGGATGCTGAGCTTGAAAACGTCGGTTCGGGTTTTTTGGGATCTGTGTGTGGTTTATCCCCATCAATGCCACATAAACCCCCTTATCGAAAATTCCGGAATAAGCCAACCGCTTTTCTGCGTTGTTTCGTTCACCAGCAACTTGCTCAAGGCTACGGTGACTCTATCGCACCCTCCGGGGAGCAGCCCGAGTTATCGGAGATTCTGAAGAACGTTGGGAAAATAAGCATTCCTCCCCCTAATGTTCTGATGCTGATTTTGGCGCGACTTCAAACCGGGACACCCGTTGAAACCCTCGAACGTGTCTACTGTGTTCCACATGAAGTCATTGCGAGCGCTGCCGATTACTACAAGCGGATGTATGCCAAACAATCAACCGCAACGCCCAAAAAACGAATTCGGTTGCCAGGCCCACCCCGTCCCAAAGCCTATAGGGAAACATTTTTCGCAATACTATCTGCTACGGTCAATTCGTTTAACCGCTCGGCGCTGAGGGAGGAATTGGTAATTGCTTGCAGGTTATTCGTGCAGCGAAATGGGCCAGGAACTGGGCGTATATATTTCGGTGAAAGGCAGGAACACGTTCTGACTGTGCTCAAGGCGCTGGCTGCGATGGGGATAACTGAAGATTTATTAGAAGTTAATCTTCGCATTCCATCTCCAGACTATGAATTACGACCAGAGATAGCGATGTTGGAAGCGGAAATCTTAGCTCGTGGAATACCCGTCAATCGCATTGGGCTCGACTGGGAATTACGCGAGATGAAAAACGAGGTCTTCCGTATTACCGTGGGTGGAAACAACAATTCCGGTTTCGAAAAAAGTAAATTCAATAGTACGGCGATAATTCACGGATTGAATTATGCGGCGCTATGGATTCTGTTTGCGAAAGAATTCACTCAAATTTTGGCTAATTCCTCGTTTTTTTCAGGGCCCGAAAATTAGCAAAAAGCAAAAGCCAGCCGAAGTCCTTCGAGCCACGCTATTTGTGCTTAAGGCATTGAGGTGGTTGCAACATAGTCTGTCTAGGCCAGTCATAGCGGCCGTTTTATATGGCTTAATGGTGCCTGACCAGCCGCAATTCAGCTTGCCTTTCCCCTCGGACCTGAATCAACAAAGACTTTAGGATGGATTAGAGCCGTCATGCAGCTGATTGAACAGGACTCTACCCATCAAACTTTCTGTGCGCACCGTCGGTGATTCCTCAAGCACTGGGGTTTTGCGCCGCAAAAGCCTATCAAGCGGGCCTACGAGCAGCGTCCCGAGGCTAATAGACAATATGAAATTGAGATGCTTAGATCATACGCCCTCGGCCATAATCGTTTTTCTCTTGCCCCGCTGCTGTCGTCTTCCATGCGAAAAACCGCACATTGAAAGAAGCTCAAGCGTCAGGCTGCATAGCTTCAAGTTGGCGTCGCCCGAACCGTGCTGAATCCCCCCACAGATTCCTAGTCGTCCGGCGCCCGACCGAGGCGATCCGGTTCTCGAGGCAGACGGCGCACTGCTCGGCGGAATCGTCGAGACAAGGTTTGCCGTCGTAGAGGGTGTACATCGCCCGTACGCGCGGCGGGGTCACTTGCGGCATGATCACGTTGGCGCCGAACGAGAGACCCTGTTCGCGACCGTCGTCGGCCAGCGCCTGCAGCGCGGTCGTGGCAGCAATGTTGACGTCGCGTAGCAGCAAGCGTGCGGCGGCGATCATGCGCAGCCCGAGTCGCAGACGCTCGTCAGCCGGGAGTATCCCCGGTGCGCCGGGCAACACCGCTTGCGCATGAGGAATGTACGGCCCCATCCCGAGCATATCGACGTCCATGTCGCGGAAGAACAGCAGATCGTCGACCAGATGGTCGACCGTCTGTGCCGGCAGGCCGATCATCACGCCAGTACCGACCTGGTAGCCGATCTCGCGCAAAGCCTTCAGGCATGCGATGCGTGTCTTAAGGCGCTGGTTTTCCGGATGGAGTCGCGCAAACAGCGCCGGCGAAGAACTCTCAATACGCAGCAGGTAGCGATGCGCCCCGGCAGCAAACCAGCGCGCATACGTTTCCGGTGGCTGTTCGCCGACACACAAAGTGATGCCCAATCCCCCCGGCTGCGCATCGGAACGCGTCGCGTCCTTGATCGCGCGGATCATCGTTTCGACGCGGCGCACGAAGGCGTGATCGCGCCGCTCGCCCGACTGCAGCACGAGCGAGCCATACCCCTTGTCGGCACACCAGCGCGCGCAGGCAACGACGTCATCCTGCGTCAGTGAATAGCGGCTGACGGCGCGGTTGCCGCGACGGATGCCGCAGTAGTGGCAATCGAGCACGCAACGATTGGAGAATTCAATCAGGCCGCGCAGGCGCACGGTATCGCCGCAGTAGTCGAGCAGCGTTTTTTCGGCGGCAACGCGGATGACCTCGACCTCGTCGGGATCGGTGGTGGTGAGGATGCGGCGCAGCACGTCGCGCGCGGCGTCACTGTACTGCCAGTCCGTATCGAGCCGCTGGGCCAATTTGCTGGCGGCAGCACTCGGGGCGGAAGTACGCCGGTGCCAGGCGATCGTGACCTGCGAGTTCATGCGGGTATGCCTTCGAGCATCTGCCGATACGCGTACAGCGCCGCAGGGAAACATTGCAGCGAACGGTCGAGCACGCCCTGCACCACCGAGATAGCCATCCCGTAGTTGGTCATCGGCACGCCCTGCCGAGCCGCGCGGATCTGGCGCGCGAGCATCTGCCGGCGTGTCACCGTGCAACCACCGCATTGCACGACCAGCGAATAAGGGGTCAGATCATCAGGGAAGTCCTTGCCCGCCCTGACGTCGATCTCAAGGTGGCCGCCAGCGAACTGGCGCAGCCAGCGCGGAATCTTCACGCGGCCGATGTCGTCTGCCATCGCGTGGTGCGAGCAGGCTTCCAAGATCAGCACACGGTCACCGGGCCGCAATCTGTGGATGGCACCGGCCCCTTCGGCCAGGCCAATCATGTCCCCCTTGAAGCGGGCCATCAGGATCGAGAAGGTGGTGAGCGGAATCTCGCGCGGCGTGTCGGCAGCGACCTTGAGTACCACCTGCGAATCGCAGACGACGAGCTTCGGCGGGGCGGTAAGCCGTTGCAGCGCCGCGGCCAGTTCACGCTCCTTGACCATCAGGCCGGTTGCGTCGCTATCGAGGATATCGCGCAACGCCTGTACCTGTGGCAGGATCAGCCGCCCCTTCGGCGCGCCGAGGTCGATCGGCACCACCAGCACGACAACATCCCCAGGCCCGATCAGATCACCGATCAACCGTGCGTCCTCCAACCCGCTCTCCGGGGCCTGGCGGAACATCGCCTCCTTGAGTGCATCGATTCCGGCGCCCTGCGCGGCGCAGACGACGGCGGACTCGACGTTGTCGGCGGCGAGATCGATCAGTTGCGTCTTGTCCGGTTGCGCCAGGTCGGCCTTGTTGAAGACGACGACGAACGGGGTCTTCTGTTCGCGCAGCGTGGCGATCAGCCCCCGTTCGAGCGCCCCGAGCCGCCCATCGTCGACGACGACCAGCGCGAGGTCGACGCGCTCGAGCACCGCCCGCGTTTTCTGCACGCGCAGCGCGCCGAGTTCGCCCACATCGTCGAGTCCCGCCGTGTCGACAAACACGACGGCACCGAGCGGCGCGAGTTCATAGGCTTTCTCAACCGGGTCGGTCGTCGTACCCGGATGTTCCGAGACGATCGACACCGACTGACCGATCAGTGCGTTCATCAGCGTCGATTTGCCGCTGTTGCGCTTGCCGAACAGCCCGATGTGCAGGCGCAGGCCTTTGGGGGTGTCTTGCATGGTCAATCCTTGAGATTCAATTTTGTATACCCCAGGGTGGTCATCGCGTCAGCCGATAGCAGCTGGTCGAGCACGTGCGGCGCGAGTAGCCCACGTGCGAGGACAACCTCGCGGATCGTGCGTTTCTCCCGCTGCGCTTCCTTCGCCACATCGGCAGCAAGTTCGTAGCCCAGCGCGGGCACCAGGGCGGTTACTTGCGCGTGCGAGATGTCCAGCAGTTCGGCGCAACGTTCGGGGTCGGCGGTCATTCCTTCGATGCAGCGGGTACGGAACAGCGTGTCGGCGCGTTCGAGCAGGTCGAGGGTGCCAAGTAGCGCGTACGCCACCAGCGGCAGGAAGGCGTTGAGCTCGAGCTGGCCGGACTGCGCGGCGAGGGTCACCGCCTGGTCGTTGGCGATGGCCTGCAGCGCGGCCTGGCCGACGGCCTCGCAGATCACCGGGTTGACCTTGCCCGGCATCACGCTGGAACCCACCTGCACGGCCGGCAGCTTCAGTTCGCCGAGCCCGGCGTGCGGACCGGATGCGAGCAGGCGCAGGTCGGAGGAAATCTTGAACAGGTTGACCGCGTGCGCCTTGAGGATGCCCGAGACTTCAACGAAAGCATCAGCGTTCTGGGTCGCATCGACAAGATTCTCGGCGCGGGCGAGATTCATCTTCGTCATCTCGCGCAAGGCGTCGGTAACACGGAAGATGTACTCGCGCGGGGCGGTGAGGCCCGTGCCGATCGCCGTGCCGCCGAGATTGACGACGCGCAGACGTTCCTCGCACTTGAACACGCGCCAGCGGTCGCGGCCGAACGCCTCGGCCCAGGCCGAGAACTCGGCGCCGAGCGTCATCGGGCAGGCGTCTTGCAGTTGCGTGCGCCCGACCTTGACGATGTGCGCAAAGTCCTGCTCCTTGGCCTGAAACGCCATTTGCAGCGCGATAATGGCCTTCTCGAGGCGGTGCAGCCCGTCGGTCGCAGCGACCTTCAGCGCGGTCGGAAAAACGTCGTTGGTCGACTGGTGCAGGTTGACGTGGTGCAGCGGGTGCACGCGCCGGTACTCGCCGCACCGGCCCCCGAGCGCTTCCTCGGCGCGGTTGGCGAGCACCTCGTTGACGTTCATGTTCAGCGAGGTGCCGGCGCCACCCTGCAGGGCGTCGACGACGACGGCGGCGGTCAGTTCGGCGTGGCCGTCGGCCAACTCGCGACAGGCGTCCATGATCGCCGCGCCGACGTCCCTTTCCAGAAACCCGAGCGCGGTATTGGTCTGGGCGCAGGCGAGTTTCACCCATGCCATACCGCGCACCAGGCCCGGCGCGCACGGCCGGCCCGCGAGCGGGAAGTTTTCCAGGGCGCGGGCGGTGTGGATGCCGTACAGGGCATCGGCGGGAACGGGGAACTCGCCGAGGGAGTCGGTTTCGGTGCGCGTTTCGGCTCGGAAAGACATCGACAAAAGCGCCTTAGCAGAACACGTCGCGCTTGCCGGCGCGAATGTGCGCCAGCATCTTCTCGGCATTGCCCCGTGTTTTCGCCGCCATCTTGTCCAGTTCGCAGGCGATCGCCGCCTCTCCGGAACAGCGCGCCTCCGCGGAACCGTAGTCGGTCAGATACTCCAGGAAGGTGGTCACCGCATTCGGATCACACTTCTGCTTGATCAGGCCGGGTTTGGCCAGATCCATGAAGTCCTGGCCGGTGCGCCCAAGGCGGTAGCAGGCGGTGCAGAACGACGGAATGAAACCCATCGTCGCCAGTTCATCGATGACCTCGTCGAGCGAACGGTGATCGCCCAGCTGGAACTGGCCGGCCGCGCTTTCTCCTTCGCTGTAGCCGCCCGGGTTGGTTCGGCTGCCGGCGGAGATCTGCGACACGCCGAGCGCGTAACATTCGCGGCGAATGGCCGCCGACTCCCGCGTCGACAGGATAAGGCCGGTGTAGGGTACGGCCAGGCGCAGGATGGCGATGAGCTTTTTGAAATCGTCGTCGGACACCGGCGCCGGAGGACTGATCGAGACAGAGGAGCCGTCGGCCGGCTCCATGCGCGGTACGCTGAGTGTGTGACAACCAACGCCGAAGACGTCTTCCAGGTGCGCGATGTGCTGTAACAGGCTGAGGAGCTCGAAGCGCCAGTCGGCGAGGCCGAACAGCACGCCCATGCCCACGTCGTCGATGCCGGCCTGCATCGCCCGGTCAAACGCCGTGGAACGCCAGTCGAAGTCGCGCTTCTTGCCGGAGAGATGCACCGCCGCGTAGGTTTCACGGTGGTAGGTTTCCTGGAACAGCTGGTAGGTGCCGATATCGGCCTGCTTCAGCTGGACGAATTCGTCGACGGTCAGCGGCGCGAGGTTGACGTTGAGCCGGCGGATGTGACCGTGTTCCTCCGTCACGTCATAGACAGCGCGGATCGCGTCGAGTACGTAATCGAAACCGCCGCGCGAGGCGGCATAGCCCTCGCCGGCGACCATCAGCAGGCGCTTGTGGCCCTGCCTGACCAGTTCACGCACGTCGCTGCGGATGCCGTCCCTATCGAGCGCCGTACGCGGCAGCGCCTTGTTGGTCGAACGAAAGGCACAGTAGGTGCAGTCGTTGCCGCAGACGTTGGAGATGTACAGCGGCGCGAACAACACCATGCGCCGACCGTAGATCTCTTCCTTGACCTGACGCGCAGTGGCGAACAGTTCGTCAGCAAGCTCCGGCGAGGCGATGCCGCACAGCGTCGCTACCTCTGCGGCGTCCAGCCCCTTCAGTTCGCGCGCCCGAGCCAGTACGTCGCGCACGCGCGCCGGGTCGCACGCGGCGCGCGATGCCGCGCGGAGGGTCTCCTCCACCGCCGCCGGCCGGAGCCAGTCGGCCGCCAGGGTTGCTTTCATGTCCATGGCTACGACTCCTTTCCATCCTGCCCGCGCAATTCATCCCATTCGGCGCGGATATCCGCATCGACACCGCACGGGCGCGGGCCGTAGTGTGTGTGCAGCAGATGGTGCGACTTCTCGGAATGCGGCGCGCCGAGGAAGTCGGCGTAGAGCTGCTGCACCTGTTTGTTGTTGTGCGACTGGCGTACCTTGGCCTTGCGGTCGATGTTGAAGATCGTCTCGCGCCGGCGCATGGCGTGCGGGATATACGCCTTCTTCGAACGCAGCGTGCCGCCACCATCGACGCAGCCGCCCGGGCAGGCCATGATCTCGATGAAGTCGAAATTGGCCTTGCCGGCCAGCACGGCTTCGACGAGCCGTCGCGTACCCTTCAGGCCGTGGCACATGGCTACGCGAATTTCGCCGTACTCGCGGCCAAGGTCAACCGTCGCCGAACGGACGTTGTCGAAACCGCGTAACTGCGACACTTCGATGTGTTCGAGTTCCTTGCCGTTAAGCACGTAGTACATTGTGCGCACGGCAGCTTCCATGACCCCGCCGGTCGTGCCGAAGATGGCCCCGGCGCCGGAGTATTCGCTCATCAGCGGGTCATCGTAGGCAGAAGGCTCCAGGTTCTTCAGGTCGAGCCCCTCGCGGCGCAACAGGCGGGCGAACTCGCGCATGGTCAGTACGACGTCGACGTCCGGATAGCCGTTGTTGCGCAGGGCCGGACGCGCCGCCTCTTCCTTCTTCGCCGTGCAGGGCATGATCGAGATGACGCGCATTTTTTCCGGATCGAAGCCGCGCTTTTCCGCCAGATAGGTCTTGGCGATCTTGCCGACCACTGCCTGCGGCGAACGCGTCGAGGAGAGATGCGGCAGTACCTCGGGGTAGTGCTTCTCGGCAAAGTTGATCCAGGCCGGACAACACGAGGTAAACACCGGGCGCTGTTTCTCGGCGAGCTTGCCGAGCAGTTCGGTGCCCTCCTCCATGATCACCACGTCGGCACCGAAGTTGGTGTCGAGGATCACGTCGGCGCCGATGCTGCGCAGCGCGGCGATGATCTGCCCCTCGACGTTGGTTCCCGCTGGCAAACCGAATTCCTCACCGAAGCCGACTCGGATCGCCGGGGCCATCTGGAAGACCGTGATGATCTCCGGATCGCCGAGGAAGTCGAGCACGTCCTGCGTCTGATCGCGCTCGGCCAGCGCCCCGGTCGGGCAGACCATGACGCACTGGCCGCAGGTCACGCACGGGGAGATGTCGACGTCGCCGCCTTTCAGCCGCACGCCGGCGGTCGGTCCCCAGCCGTTCATCTCCAACGCGTCGATGCCCTGGACGTTGCGGCAGACGGCGACACAGCGCTGGCAGCGGATACAACGGCTGCGATCATAGACGATGGGTTGCGTGCCGGTGTCGGGCTGAAGATCCTTCCAGCCTTCGGTGTAGCGGAAGCGGATCTGCTTCAGGCCGACCGAGTTGGCCACCGGCAGCAGTTCGCAGTTGCCGGTGCGCGGGCAGGTCGAGCAATCCTGATGGTGATCGGCCATGATCATTTCCATCTGCAGCTGACGCATCTCCTGCACGGCACGGGTGCGCGTCTGCACGGTCCAGCCCTCGCCCATCGGCGTATCGCAGGCGGTTAGGTATTCCGGGGCGGCCTGTCCCGGCCGCTGCACTTCGACCAGGCAAACGCGGCAGGTGCCGGGTGCGTGGTCGATGTCGTTCAATTCGCACAACGTCGGGATGTGGATGCCCTGACGGCGGGCGACCTCGAGAATGGTTTCGTCGGATTTGAATTCGTAGTCTTGTCCGTTGATCGTCGCGTACATGAGCGGTCACCCTGCGATGGTTGTCGTTGTTGTGGCGGATTTGGCAGCAACGCGATGTTGCAGGGGCTTCTCGATCACCACGGAGTAGAGCCGGTAGCAGCGCAGGCAACGGCTCGCCTCTTCGTAGGCGACGTCCTTGGCGATCGTGCCATCGACCTCGGCGAAGCTGCGGATCCGTTCGTCGGCCGGAAGTTCGGGCACGCGGGCCCGCGCTTTCTTCAGCGGCGGATGTTCCAGGCACTCGCTGGCGAGCAGGTTGTTCCGGGCAAGGAAATTCTGCATACGCCGCTCCGGGGAAACACGCACCTCACCGTCGAGCAGCCAGGCACGGATGCTGGCGGCGGCCCGTTCGCCGTGATCGAGCGCATTGACCAACGTCAGCGGCCCGAGCACGCAGTCGCCACCGGCGAAGACGCCTTTGCGGGTCGTCTGCAGGGTGTCGGAATCGACCTTGATGCAGTTCCAGCGGTCGAGTTCGATGCCTTCTTCGGGTTTGAGTACCGTCGCATCGACAACCTGGCCGATGGCGGCGATCAGCCAGTCGCAGGGCAGAAGCGTTTCCGAGTCGGGAATGGGTTCGACGTTGCGCCGGCCCTTGGCGTCCTTTTCGGTCTGACGCATCTGCACGAGTTTGACGCCGGTCAGGCGATCATCCTCAATGACCAGTTCGGACGGGTTGGTCAGGCAGTGGAAGACGATGCCTTCCTGTTCGGCAGCATGGATTTCCTCATGGTCGGCGGGCATGTCGTCAACGGTGCGGCGATAGACGATATGGACGGTTTTGGCACCCATCCGCCGCGCCGAACGCACGCAGTCCATGGCGACGTTACCGCCGCCGACGACGACCACCTCGCCCTGCAGCGGGAACGGCTCGCCGTACTCGACCTGTTTGTGCACCTTGAGCAGAAAATCAACGCCGGACAGGTAGCCTTCGGGAAGAAGCTCCTCGTTGCGGATGCCGAGTTGCGAGCCCCGGCTCGCCCCGTAGCCGAGAAACACGGCGTCGTAGCCGTGCGCCATCAGGTCGTCGACCGAGAAGTCGCGGCCGAGCACCTTGCCGTAGTGGAACTGGCCGCCAAGCTGACGGAGGAGATCCTCGCTCTCGGCCTTGACCACGTCCTTCGGCAGCCGGTAGCTGGGGATGCCGATCGAGGCCATGCCGCCCGCCGATTGCTGGGCGTCGAACACGTCGACAGCGAACCCGCCGAGCAGCAGTTTGTAGGCGCAGGTGATTCCCGCCGGACCGGCGCCGACGACGGCGACGCGTTTGGCGTGTTTCTCGGCACTCGGCGCCAACTTGAGGCGGCCATGCAGCAGCGCCTGGTCAGCGGCGTAGCGTTTCAACATTCGGATGCCGACGGCACCCTCGGCGGCATTGCGCCGGCAGGCGTCTTCGCAGAAGCGCACACAGACGCGGCCGCAGGTGGCCGCCATCGAGTATTTGTCGAGTACCACCCCGAGAGCGAAGTCAAACTTGCCGCTCTTGACGCCGTCGATGTAGCGCGGCACGTCGATCTTCGACGGACAGGCTTCGATGCACGGCGCGGTGGTGTAGGTGAAACTGTGCTGGAAGACGGCCTGCGCCGGGGTCATGGCGGCAAATTCGCCGGGGAAGTGCGTCAGGGCCGCATGCAGTGCCCGTGCACAGTTCTGGCCCATGCCGCAGAGAGAGGTGGCTGTTATTTGGGTGGCAAGGTCACCCACTTCATTCAAGGCATTAGCTTCCGCCGAACCCGCCGCAACCTCTTTGAGCAAATCCCGCAGTCGCTGCGTCCCGACCCGGCACGGTGTACACCGGCCACATGATTCTGTCGCCGCCTTAGTAAGGTACTCTGCAAATGCTTCTGCCAAACAGACGTTCTCATCGAGCACCAAAAAGCCACGATCGGAAATGAAGGCCTTGGCTTTCATCTCTGGCACAAGTTCCTTGAACCCGGTTAGCGGCAGATCCCCACGCTCGCAGCGTTCGGTTCGTGCATCAATGACCGCTCTGTCCCAAACGCCGTATACATACTGATGCATCTCTTCTCCTCATCAAAAAACCTTTGCTCCACGCGCAACCACGCTTTGAATCCCTTACCGCATGGCAAAAACCAATTGACCACCTGGAGTCATCGAAACGAACCTGAAAAATTCGCTCTGGGAAGTAATCACCGCGACCATCTCATCAAGAATTGTCGACAGATCTTGTCGGACATTTTGATAAAGAATCTCGCTGGTTTCGTGGTGCATCAAAGATGCGACATGCTCCTTCTCCAGACATCTGGACGATTCGCCAAGAGCTGCCGCCGCAACATCAGGACTCCCCGGAAGCGAACTGAGCGATTCCAGAGCGGATTCCACGAGCGTGACGCAAGAAGAATGATTACGAATGCGCCCTAATAGTTGGTAGACAAGGATTACCGCACGGCCAAGGGCAATGACTGAAAAGCAACCGTCGACCATTGCAGATGCATTGTTCTGCCCGCAACTAGCCAATCTAGCCACGCGCAAGACTCGGTGGCTGGAACGCTGCAACCAGCGCTCGCCGTTGCGCGCCCGGTTCGCCACCATCGATTGAAGGTCACGAACTACCATCGCTCCGAGTTCACCAATCCGTCGCCGGAGGCTGAACGGAGGAAGCAGTTTAAAAGTAAGATAGGAAGCCCCGCTGCCTATTACCAAAGCGAGCGCACCAAACGCAATGTCTTCCCCTGAACCTAACGACAACGCTCCTGGCTGTGCGACAAGCAGGAAACACAAGACGATTTCCACACCAAAGCTGCGGGTTCGTGGAAAAGACATCAATAGTGCGCCAAGGATGAAAACTGGCGACGAAGCACACAGAATCCATTCGATCGACGGAACGACAGGAAATACAAGAGTGCGCATCACGATGGCCAAGCCACCCCCAACGGCAGAACCGATAACAATTCCCCGGAGTACTGACGAGGGGTTCTCCAGGGGCGAAAAGAGGATCACGAACATGCACACCCCCATCAGCATCAGGTTACCGTAGCTCCATCCGCTTAATACCCAAAGCGATCCGACTACAAAAATGGCACAAAGCGCGCGCCACGCTGCGTAATGGGCAGCCAGCCAGTCTCGGTGCAAGACAAGGTTGAATGATGGAGATCTGCTTGTATGTGCGGCATGGATCACAGATTGCTCTTGATCGAAAGTCCGAAGCAGGTCGTGCATTTCTATTAGCAATCGCCCGCGCAGGGTCATATCGATCCCGATTAGCCGTAGTTCCTTCCGCACAGACTCCAAAGAACTTTCGCGTACGGACTCATTCAACACATCCGCTAGAGCCTTGCACCATGACGCAGCCTTTATCTCTGAATACTCGGACTGATGGCTCTCGCGCTCCCATGTCTTGCGCAGCGCACTGGCAATAGAAAGAAGCGAGAGTTGAGCTCCCAACACGGCACGTACGTGGCGGTTCAACAGGTGCGCTCGGGGAGACCCGGAAGCAGCGTGGTCCAACAAGTCTTCAAGTGAAGCAATGTCAAGCACAACTTCAAAACGCAGTTTGCGCATTTTCGCCGCAGAGACATCCGACAAGATTGCGCCAAGGGCCCGCAAAGTTTTTCCCCGCAAACGCTGCAGACGCTCTTCAATGTCGATGCCAGACGTCTTTGGCGAAAAAAACAGAGTGAAGACGATCGCAACGGCGATACCGATGAAAATGTTCGCTACCCGGGCGAAATCGAGATCAAGGGCGTGAGATGGCTGATGCACACTCTGCAAAACGACGATTGCTGCCGTTGCTCCGGCCAGCAGCACTGAATATGCGGAGTAATGCCGCAACAGGTTACCGACCCAGGCACAAAGAGCCACCCAGAGCGCAAGACAGAGGATGGAGGCGAGAGGCGCTCCTTGCGCGACAAGGGCAATGAGCGCACCGGCCTGAGCACCAACAATCGTTCCTAGTACACGAAACAGGCTTTTCTCAAACAACGCGCCTCGATCCGGCTGCGCCACGAACCACACGGTCATGGCAGCCCAGTGTGCACTGGACAAACCTAGTAAGGTTGCCGCAACCAACGCCAGCCAACTCGCAAGCGCCGTACGCAGGCCAAACTTGAACAATCCGTAATCCAGGGTATATCTCCAAGCACCACACATTTCATCGGAGCGCGTAGAAACGGTGATTTGTTAAAAAAACGTCTCACCGAGTATTGATATATGCCAAAGGCGTAGCTATTTGTAAGCACCTGATCCTACGACCAGATCCTCATACCCCTCTACATAGATCGCCTTGTCTTCAATCTTCCCGGTCGCGGGATTCTTTACCTTGAAGTACTGCCAGCCTCTGCGCTTCTCCCGTACAAGCTCAATGCGTTCCCGCACAATCTGACGCCCCTGGATACCTGTTTTGCCATCACAGCATGATCGCCTGAGCAATCGTTGGAAGTTCGCTCTGCTGGGTACTACGCATCCGGTGCTGACTATGCGGCTGCCAGTCGCGGCACATAATCGGCCTGGAATTCCCGGTCATGAGCAAGCAAGGCCCAGATGGTTCTTGCGTTCCTGTTCGCCAAGGCGACGGCAGCAATATTCGGGTTTCGTCTGTCGAGCAAATGGTTCAGCCAGGGATTCGACTTGGCATGACGGGTTGCCGCCAAAATCGCGGCCCGTGCGCCGTGGATCAACAAGGTCCGCAAGTACACGTCTCCGCGCTTGCTGATGCCCAGCAGGGTTGGCTTGGCCGTTACCCAACTTATACAAGTCTTTGCACTAATTCACTACGTTTTGTGGCACGCCATTTTTGAACCCCACTAAATTCTCAACCGCTATGCGCATCAAGCGTTGCCTCGCCTCAGTGGTGGACCAAGCAATGTGGGGAGTCACAATGCAATTGGGAGCAGACAACAATGGATTGTCGAACTGAGGGGGCTCAGACGAAAGTACGTCGACTGCTGCCCCAGCAACGTGGCCTGAATTAAGCGCGTCAGCAAGGTCCTGTTCAACGATCAACGGGCCACGCGCAGTATTGATTAGCAATACTCCGCGTTTCATTTGAGCGATGCTCTTTTTGTCGATCATTCCTCGATTGTCCTCAAACAAAGGACAGTGCAAGCTTATAACATCAGCGGTCGAATATAGATCATTAATGCTCGAAACATATTTTAACGTTGCGCTTTCTAGGTGCTTATCTACCACCTTGTCGTAGACCAGAACACGCATGCCAAGGGCTTGGGCGATCCTAGAAAAAGCTTGACCAATGCGTCCGAATCCTATTAGTCCTAAAATCTTGCCATCCAGCTCGACTAACTGTCCGTTCCAGAAACAAAAATCAACGCTTTTTGCCCAAAACCCGGAACGCGCAATTTCACTATGGTGACCAACTCTATGGCATAACTCAAGCAATAGCGCCGTAGAAAACTGGGCGACCGACATCGTCCCATAGGTTGGAATGTTGCATACCGTAATTCCGTTCTCTCGCGCAGCCTCAATATCAACAACGTTATAGCCAGTTGAAAGTAGGCCAATGAACTTAACGTTAGGGCAATTAAGAAGATGATCACGAGTCAAAACCGTTTTGTTAGTAAATACAACTTCGGCCGAACGAACTCGGTCAACAACCATCTCGGGTAACGTACGAGCATATACCGTTAAATCTCCCTGTTCGGCTAGCTCGTTCCACGACAAATCCCCAGGGTTCAGAGTTCCCCCATCAAGAACCACAATTTTCATTAGCACTCCAGAAATCTAATTAATTTATCGAAATGACACACTCAAGATGTCACGTTGATTTGTCCAAATCTCGTCGCCGTTTCGGTGTTGTACGTCGAGAACCATGGCATTTAAAATGCCGCGTAAGATTTACCCTGATTCAGACACCATTGATCCGGAACGAACAATACTCAAATTCCACGTGCTGCGTCTGTCGAAACCCATTTCAGCTGGCGCCCATAGATTGAGTCTCAGACGTAACTCCGCCTACTACATATCCGCTTTCGACTGAATAGCTGCATGATGCTTTGGTCACTTGAATCGCTTTGTTTTGAGAACGGCGTGCGTCGCGTGGCGCACACCTTTGGTCTTCATGATTGGAAATAGGCTGCCTTTAGTGCCGTAAAGAATTCCTGATTGCTGTGACCAATCGAGTAAGCCCCGAAGCCAGAGTCCTTTACACCACCGAACGGCATATGCGCTTCGCTCGCTGTTCCGTGGTTAATGTGGACCATCCCCGATTCGCTCTCACGAACAAAACGAAGTGCTTCATCAATATCACGGGTAAAGATAGAAGCAGCCAAGCCATATTTAACCGAGTTCGCCACTGCAAAGGCCTGATTGGCATCCCGCACAGAAATTACGCTTAGAACGGGGCCAAATACCTCCTCATGAGCAAGCCGTTTATCTGGCGCAACACGGTCAATTAGAGTCGGCTCAAGGAAGTGGCCATGGGCAAATTCGCCTTCTTCCAGTACGCGGCCACCGAATCGAAGACGCCCTCCCTCATCGAGTCCGACCGCCATGTTACGCAAGACAGAAACGCGATGCTGGTCGGTAATCAGCGGTCCCATCGTAGCCTGCGGATCCCATGCCGGGCCAACGCGGATTGCCGAAAGTTCTGCCGCCAAGGCCTCAGTCACTTCATCGACGAGATTTTCCAGCACTATCACACGACTGATTGCAGTACAACGTTGACCGGAACAAGCAAAAGCTGCTGAGGAAATCTGCTTGGCAACACTACCAACGTCCTTGTAACCGAGAACTACTGCAGGGTTCTTTCCTCCAAGTTCTAGCTGTGTGCGCACGAAGCGATGAGCAACCTGGGTATTGATATCGGCTCCGATCCCCGTCGATCCGGTAAAGGTAACTCCACGTACCAATGGGTGCCGAATCATCGCCTCGCCAGCAGCCCGCCCGGAACCAAGAATCAGATTCACCACTCCATTCGGGAGTCCTGCTTCCTTAAACACTTCCATCAGTTTTACGGTCGACCAAGGCGTAAGGGTGGCCGGTTTGAATACAACGGTACAACCATAAGCAAGCGCTGGCCCGATCTTTCGTGCCGGAGTCACCACCGGAAAATTCCAAGGAGCGATCGCGGCAATCACACCAATCGGCTCACGCAAAGTCATGGCCAAACCCTTGCGCTTCTCGCTCGGTAGCGTGTCACCATCGATGCGACTGGCCTCTCCGGCGGCAAACCGCAGCTCCTTAGCAGCACGCATTACCTCGCCTCGAGACTCCCCAAGAACCTTGCCTTGCTCTGCCGACAACGTAAAAGCAATTTCCTCGGCGCGTCGCTCTAAAATATCAGCCGCCTTAAACAGAATCGATCCTCGTTCAGGCCCCGGCACTTCGCGCCACGTTTTCCAAGCTTTATGTGCTGCACTAACTGCTCGTTCGACATCTTGCGAAGTGCTTTCAGCAAAATAGCCAAGAACCTGATCTTTACGAGCAGGGTTACGGATCTCTGTCGCGCTAGCACCGACATCCTGCCATTCGCCATCAATGAAGTTCCCGTAGCGGCCACCTACATTCTTGTCAAGCCAAGTTTGCATATTCGTAGTCATTCGGTTTTCCCTTTTAAAGTTCGGCACTCAAAAGTGCTTTCATGTCGTCACGAGTCGGCTTACGCGGGTTCACCAGCACGTTTCCGGAAAGCAATGCCTCGTCGACAACACTGTCGAAATCAGCCTCTGTCACGCCAAACTGGCCAAGTTTGGCCGTAATCCCAACATCCGCCTTAAGGCTTTCAATCGCGACTACTGAACGGTTAGCTGCCTCGTGTAGGCTTAGGTCCTTAATCTGTTCACCGAAGATTTCTGCAATACGCGCATACTTACCAAGATTGCCAGGTAAATTAAAGCGCATCACCGCAGGTAGCATGATTGCATTTACCAGCCCATGAGGAATATGGAACCGCGCACCAAGAGGCATCGCGAAGGCATGCACTAGACCGAGACGCGTGCTATTGAAAGCCATGGCCGCAATGGTGCTAGCAAGCAACAGATCCGCACGAGCCTGCGCATTGTCAGGCTGAGCAACTGCCACGCGCAGGCTTCTCGCGATAAGAGCCATCGCCTGTTCTGACATCGCTTCAGAGATCGGCTGGGTAGCCTTGTTTACGTAGGATTCGAGCGCATGTACCAGTGCATCCATACCTGTCGCCGCTGTTATGGCCGGGGGCAATGAAACAGTCAATTCAGGGTCAAGAAGAGCCACTCGCGGACAATTAAGAACACTCCCAACGCTGATTTTGACTTTCTTTTCCTTATCCGAAAGAACCGACCAGATGGTCAGTTCGCTACCCGTCCCTGCAGTGGTGGGAATTGCTACGACCGGCACCCCAGCTCTTTCAACCTTGCCGACACCAACATAGTCGCGAATGGTGCCCGGGTTATTCAGCATAAGACCAATCGCCTTGGCAGTATCCAAAGCACTACCCCCACCCACTCCAATCACCACATCACAAACTTCCGCCTTGGCAAGCTGAACGCCGTTATCCACGGAACTCACATCCGGATCGCTCTCGATGTCGGAAAAGGGAATAGATGGGATTCCAGCACTCACGAGTGTGCCAATAACACGTTCGACCACACCCGCCTTGACCACGCCAGGATCACCAACCACAAACGCGCGCGTACCGCCCAGCCCCTTCACTATCGAGGGAAGTCTGGCAAGCGATCCCCAACCGAACTCTATCGCTGTAGGAATATGGTAGCTAAAGGATGGAATAGTGTAAGTCATGCTTTCTCGGTTCCTCTTCTAATTTCACGTTTAAACGATCCAGGTAACTTACTATTGGTAGCCGTCTCCAAAATTGCCGAAACACTCAATAACTCGCCCTGGTGGCCAAATATCTTCAAAGCGCTGAACGCCTTAATCCGCTTAATCAACCCACGCCCTGCAGTTTCTTGAAAC
>NZ_JCANUT010000044.1:0-33918 GCF_059569095.1 Propionivibrio pelophilus DSM 12018
TCATCGTTTCAGTCCCAGTGATCAGCTTCTACAGTCAGACTCCATGACAAAAGAATCGTTCACTGTTCTTGGTACTTATTCGGCCTTTCCTTAGAAGATGGGGCGATGTGCCGTCGGTTGTTAGTTGCTTTTCTACGGCAGGTTTACTCGGTCACCGGCCATAGTGCTTCTGATACTGCATACGTCAGCAGTGGATTGATTTGAGGCGGTCAGGAAGGTGCGATTCCGCAAGCAGTTTGCATGAATCGCGTCTGCGTTACATCCCGTGACGCGTCAGTCGTCAGTGCTCCCTTCGCGGCAGAAATCAAGTTCGGCGGCTTCGATTGATTTTTCGTTGATCAGGCGCGACATGAGGGCCACGGCGATCGCGCGGGTGCGGCTGTTGAACTGCGCTGCGCCGCTGGCGAGCGAGGGCATCTCGATGACGCCGAGCTTTCCGTAGAGTTGTTGTAGCCGCCCCTGTACGCTACGTAGCGAGATGTTCCTGCGTTCGGCGATGGCCTGGTCGGTAAGGCCGATGGTGATGTCGAGCAGGACCTCGTATTCGGACTCGGTCAGACCGTCCGAACGGCCCTGGCTGCGCTGCTGCACCCCGCGAATTTCCCGGTCGACGACGTTCTGGCCCTCCAGAAAAACACAGCGGATCGACCGCCTCAGTCGCTCCTTCGATGATGTCTTCAGGATGTAGCCGTAGGTTGCGCACGCCGGGACAATTTTGGTGATCCCGCGAACGTAGGCTTCGTCGTCATAGTTCGACCAGAAGACGATGGGGACGTCCGGCTGTGCGGCCCAGATGGCACGCGCGGCCTGGACGCCGGTCTTCTTCGGCATCTGCAGATCCATGACGATGCCCTTCGGCGTGTATTCGCGAACGAGCCGGATGGCTTCTTCGCCGTCCGCAGCCTCGATCAACTGGGTGCATTCGAGTTCGGAGTTGATCACGACCTCACGCAGGAAGTTGCGATGCAGGATGTCGTCTTCGACGATCAGGTAGGTACTCATCGGGATGTGTCCAAAGCAACCGTGGGACGGTTGGCCATGCTTTCTGGCAGTGCGATTTCAAGACGGGTGCCCCCGCCGTCCGGGGACGGCGTTGCCGAAAAGGTCGCGCCGATCAACGAAGCCCGCGTCTGCATGTTGCTGAGGCCGCCGCGGCGAAGGCTCGAGGCCTTGGGGAGTCCGCTGCCGTTGTCGGTCACCATGATTCGGATGGTTGCCCCGGAACGCTTGATTTCGACGTCAATGCGCGAGGCATTTGCGTGGCGGGCGGTATTGTTGATGGCTTCCTGAACGATACGGTAGAGGGATACGAGCGTGTTGCTTGGCAAGTCCTCGATGCCGGAATTGCCGTCGTCGACCAGCCGGTAGTCGAGCAGCGATGATTCGGCGCGGACGCTACGTTCGAGCAGTGCCTCGACGGCTTGGCCGAAGCCGAAGAATTGCAGCACGGAGGGTTTTGCGTTGTCGATGATCACGCGCAATTCGCGTACGCAATGTTCGACTTCCTCGAGAATCGGCTGCAGATCCACGCCGCGGATGCTCTCACGCGGCAGGAGACGTTTGAGGCTGCGGGAAATCCGGGTCAAGTCGGCGAGCGTCTGGTCGTGAAGATCCATGCCGATGGCCTGGCGTGCGTTTTCCAGTTCTTCCGTCAGGTGCAATGCGCCAATCCGTAACCCTTCGGCGCGCGCTTCGGCTTCCATCTGCTGCAGTTCACGCTGGCGCGCCAGTTCGCTTTGCTGCAGTGAAAAAAGGTAGGAGGACAGGATGTCCGCAACAACCTTGGCTGCCTCGACCTCGCCGTCGGTGTAGGTGCCGATTTCCTGTGTCGAGAACGATAGCGAGCCGATGACGCGACCTTCAACCTTGAGCGGGACATGCAGGCGGCTGTGCAAGCCGGCAGAGAAGATCGGTTGGGAAAAGGCTCCGGCGAAATGAAAGCGCGGGTCCGTCTGCGCGTCGGCCGTCACGATATGGTCGACCAGCCCGCGCAACAGGTCACGGATCGGACTTTCGACAACCGGCTTGAAGGCGCTGGTGCCGGCGTCCCATTCGGTGTGGAGCCCGGTCTCGTAGGCTGCCACTTGCAGGCGGTCGTAACTGAGGACGGCAACATCCAGGTGATCGTGGGGCAGCAGCCCGATGATCTCGTTGGATACCGCACGGATCACCGCGCGAAAATCGAGCTGGCCGGCGATCGCGCGCTGGATGGAGAGGACCTTGGTCAGGTCGACGGGTGACGTGGTGTTCGGCATGGCAGGCTTTTTTTACGCAGTATCAATATTCAGTGTGCCATGCGCCAGCGGAGAATCCGGCATTTTTTTGCGGGTTCCCGCAAAAAATCTTCGCGCATGACGCTTAATCCGCGATTGCCCATCGTGTGATAGTTTCGGCGTCGAGCGGAAAAAACAACAATACGTGGCGGGGGAGCGAACGTCGCACAATTGCGCCGACACTGTCTGGACGGGAAAGGGTCGCCATGCAGGAAGGCCTGAGCCTGTCCCCAAATTGATTCATGGCGTTCTTTTTCTGGAGGCAACGATGAAGAAAAAGCTGTTTCGTAATCTGCTGGGTACCTTGGCGAGTTGTGCGATTGTTTCCGTCGGCTTATCGGCGGGAGTGGCTTCAGCGGAGAGCAAGAGTCTTGTCTATATCACGCCGTCGCTGAACGTGTCGTTCTGGCGCTACGTGGCAAGTGGTGTCGAGGCGAATGCCAAGGCAGCCGGCTACACGCTGACGACCCTGGATTCAAACAACGACGGCGGCACTCAACTCAAGAATGCCCAGGATGCGTTGGCGAAGGGGGCGGCTGGTATCGTCATTTCGCCGACGGACAGCTCGACCGCGCCGAGCGTGCTCGAACTGGCGGAGAAGGCGGGTGTGCCGGTAGTCATCTGCGATATCGGTACCACGCGCGGTAACTATGTCAGTTTCGTCGCCTCCGACAACCTCGCCGGCGCGCGCGCTATCGGTGATGCCGCCGGGGCTGCGCTCAAGGCCAAGGGCTGGACGAAGGGCTCGTACGGGATCATCGCCATCCCGCAGTCCCGCAAGAACGGCCAGTTGCGTACGCAAGGATTCCGTGAAGCGATGAAGGCGGTCGGCGTGACCAAGGAAGTGCCGATGCAGCAGATGAAGACCTTTACGGCGGATGAATCCTTCCGCTTCGCACAGGACATGCTCACAGCCAACCCGGCTCTGCGCCTGATTTTTGTCCAGTCGGACCAGCAGGCCATCGGTGTGGCGCGGGCGGTAAAAGCGGCGCGGCGCCAAGGAGATGTGTTGGTGGCTGCGTTCGATGGCACCCCTGAATTGTTGCAGGCCATCAAGGACGGCACCATCGTCGGTTCCGGGATGCAGCAACCGTATCTGATGGGGGCAACGGCCGCCAAACTGCTCACCGACAAACTGGCCGGAGGGACGCCGCCGAAGGAGCAAATGGTCGAGATCATGGCCGTGACCAAGGAAACGGCCGAGACCAAGGCCGACCAGATCAAGCTCAACGTTTTTGCCAACAACCCCTGATACGCCACTGCCGGGAGCGGGAGTCATTTCGTCACCCCTCCCGGCCAGCCGCGCCATGCTGACCACACAAGGAATCATCAAACGCTTCGGTGCCGTGACCGTCCTCGATGGCATCGATTTCGAATTGCAGTCCGGTGAAGTTCACGCCCTGTTCGGGGCCAACGGTGCCGGGAAATCCACTCTCTCCAAGCTGATCGCCGGTCATCTGCAGCCAAATGGCGGCCAGATCATGCTGAATGGCCGCGTCTGCGATTTCCGCTCGCCACGCGAGGCGTTGGAAGCCGGGGTGGCGATGGTCATGCAGGAAACCAGCCTCGCCCCTGATTTGCCTGTTTTCGAGAACGTCTTTCTGCCTCTCTATGGCAGCAAGGGGCGTGCAAAATTTGCCGAATTGCGGCAGAAGACCTCGGAAATCCTGGCGCAGTTGGGCGTCGACGACGAGATCGATCCACAGGATCGCACTGGCGATCTTTCGGCGGCCCATCGGCAACTGGTAGAAATCGCCCGGGCCTTGGCGCTGGATGCAAAGGTGATCATCTTTGATGAGCCGACCACCTCGCTGAGTCCGTCAGAAACCTCCAAACTCTTTGCTGTCATGGGCCGTCTCCGCACGGAAGGGCGGGCGATGATCTTTGTCTCGCACCGGCTGGAGGAGTTGTTCACGATCACCGATCGGGTTACGGTATTGCGGGATGGCGGGGTCGCGGCGCAGGGGGCGCGGACGGCTGACCTTTCGCAGGCCGAGTTGATC
The DNA here is from genome assembly GCF_059569095.1 of Propionivibrio pelophilus DSM 12018. Taxonomy (NCBI): domain Bacteria; kingdom Pseudomonadati; phylum Pseudomonadota; class Betaproteobacteria; order Rhodocyclales; family Rhodocyclaceae; genus Propionivibrio; species Propionivibrio pelophilus. The sequence goes on from NZ_JCANUT010000044.1 coordinate 4,277, forward strand.
CGGTTGATGATCGGTCGCGATGTCGAGTCCGTTCAGCGCGATTCGGTCGGCGAAAACTCGGACAAGGGCGATGCCGTCCTCGACGTGATCAATCTGCAGGCCGGGCCGCTGGTGCGGGATGTCAGCTTCACGCTGCACCAAGGAGAAATTCTCGGGCTCGGCGGTCTGGTCGGCGCGGGCCGCTCCGAAACGCTGGAAGCGATTTTCGGCCTGCGCGCCATCCAGCATGGGGAGATCCATTTCCACGGCAAGCCGTTCCGGGCCAAATACCCGCTGGATGCGATTCGTGCTGGCTTGGGTTACCTCGCCGAGGATCGGCGGGCGCAGAGCATTCTGCCGGATTTGTCGGTGCGCGAGAATTTGCTGGTGGCCGCCTTGTCGGCGCAGCGTTCGTCGTGGATCCGCTATGAGAGTTTTCGCGAGCGTGCCGCGCAGCTGGCGATCAAGCTGGATCTGCCGCCGCATCGCCTCGACGACGAGAGCATGTTCAGCTTTTCCGGAGGCATGCAGCAGAAGGTCCTGCTGATGCGCTGGCTTTTGCTCGAGCCGGACGTGCTGTTGCTCGACGAGCCGACGAAGGGGATCGATATCGGCGCGCGTACCGCCATCTACAAATTGTTGCGCGCAGTCGCCGCCGAGGGCGTGTCCGTACTTGTCGTTTCGTCGGATTTCCAGGAACTGATCGATCTGTGCGACCGCGTCGTGCCGATCAGCGATGGCTGCTCCATCGGCGCGGTTCCCGCCGCCATGCTCGACGAGCAGAAATTGCTGATGCTGGCGGCGCCGCGCAGCTCGATGGCGGACCAGCGGGCGTGGATCGATCGCATGGCCTCTACTTACGGTGCTGCGGTGTTCTGGGCGATCGTCGATGCCGAGTCCCTGATCTGTCTAGCGGCATCGCCGGATTCTGCGGCGACGCTCGGGTTTTCCTCCGGCGCGGTGAGCCGTATTGCCCAGACGAGGGTGCCCCAAGCGCTCGCTCAGGCGGCAAATCGCGGTGTCGTCGCCGAGGCGGACGGTACGACAACCCTGTTGCTCGGGGTTGGCAATGCGCGCGGGCACGATCTGGGCGTTATCGGGCTGACATTCCAATCCGACTTTTCGCCAGATCAAGTTGCCAGATTGCGCGAGGCAATTGCCGGGGACATCGCTCGCCAGGACAACGAAAACATTGTGCTGACCCTTTGATATGAGTTTTTGATACGAATTTTCTCTATGCCTTCAACGAAATCGACATCATTGCTTGCCCGTCTTTCTCGCTCGATCGAGTTCCGCATGCTGGGGCTGGCTCTTGTCCTCGGGCTGATCCTGTCGTTGGCCTCCGAGTATTTCCTGACGACAAACAACCTGCTCAATCTGCTCGATCAGTCGGTGGTCATCGGCGTCGTCGCCGTGGGGATGACGTTCGTGATCCTCACAGGAGGCATCGATCTCTCCGTTGGATCGGTCGCCGGATTCACCGGCATCATTCTCGGTCTGGCCATGCGCGAGATGCCGATTCCGGTCGCCCTGTTCGTGGCTGTCGTCTCTGGCGCGTTGATCGGTCTCATGGCTGGCGTGCTGGTCGCCGTGTTTGGCCTGGCGCCATTCGTGGTAACGCTGGGGATGATGGCGATCTGTCGCAGTCTGGCGTATGTCGTATCAGGACAGCAGTCGATCTCCGATGTGCCCGAGTCGCTCGGTCGTCTGGTTGATAGCAGCACGCTTGGTGTGCCGATGAACGTCGTCATTCTGATTGCCTGTTATGCCATCGCGTGGGTCTATCTAACCTGGGCGAAAGGCGGGCGCACGATCTATGCGATCGGTTCGAACATCGAAGCCGCGCGCATTGCGGGTCTCGCCGCGACGCGCTACCGGATACTGGTTTATGTGATCTGTAGCGCCATGTCGACGCTGTCCGTGGCGTTGATTGCCGGTCAGTTGCTGTCCATCGATCCGCTGGCCGGCAACGGGATGGAGCTCGACGCGATTGCTGCCGTGGTCATCGGTGGCGCGAGCCTGTTCGGCGGCCGCGGTTCGGTGATCGGCACGCTGATGGGCGTTTTCATCATGGTGATGATCCGCAATGGCATGAATCTTCTGGGTATTTCGCCATTCTGGCAGGGCGCCGCGATCGGCGGCATCATCATCGGCGCTGTGCTGATCGAGCGGCTGATGGCGCGCCGGACGACCCGCTGATCAATCGGCCTTACAAGGGGAAAAGGGGAACCTTCCATGCTTACCGACAGTTTCGAAATCATCGACGAGCGTTTTCGCCGCCATGCCATGGGCAACGTGCATCTCGAAAAGCTCTTCACCGGGTGCCGATGGAGCGAAGGCCCTGCGTATCTGGCGGCCGGACGCTACGTGGTATGGTCGGATATCCCCAACAACCGGGTCATGCGCTGGGACGAAACGGATGGGTCGGTCTCCGTATTCCAGTTCCCATCGTTTCACGCCAACGGGCACACCGTTGATCGGGAAGGGCGCCTGATCGCCTGTGAGCACAGCGGGCGCTGCATTTCGCGCTATGAGCACGACGGTTCGCGCACGGTGCTTTGCGCTGGCGGGGATGGCTGGCGGTTCAATTCGCCGAACGACGTGGTGGTGAAGTCGGACGGGAGCATCTGGTTCACCGACCCCAGTTATGGCATCGATACCGCCTACGAGGGCTACCCCGCACCGCACGAGGTCGACGGTTGCCACGTCTGGCGCCTCGATCCGGCGTCGGGCGAGCTGCGAGCCGTCGCTACCGATTTTCAGATGCCCAACGGATTGGCTTTTTCTCCAGACGAAGGTTTGTTGTACATCGCCGATACGGGATACACACACTCTCCGACGGGGTGGCGACATATCCGTCGATTCTCCGTCGGTGCGGATGGATGCTCCTTAAGCGGCGGCGAGGTCTTCGCCGAATGCAGCGTCGATCTGTACGACGGCTTCCGCATCGATACCGACGGGAACCTCTGGGTTGGGGCCGGCGACGGCGTGCATTGCATCGCGCCGGATGGCTGCCTGATCGGGAAAATACGTGTTCCGGAGGTCGTGGCCAATGTCTGTTTTGGCGGTGTTCAGCGCAACCGTTTGTTCATCTGTGGAACGACGTCTCTGTACGCTATCTTCGTGAATGCGGCAGGCGCGTTGAGACCATCATTATAAGAAATGACGAAGAGATTTTATGTGTCTTTTGTTTGTTCTGTGTTATGCATAAAGAATTTCCTTGCGCTCTTTTTTTTTGAGCCTCTTTAGTCTGGGCAACTGGGTCAGAGCGGCCCGGTCAGGCACCTTGCCAAAGGTCGGACAAGGGCAGCGGCCGCCCACGGAGACGGAGATGGAATTGGCGCGGTTACGCAAAGAGTTGGCAGAAGTAAAGCTGGAGCGCGATCTGCTAAAAAAGTGCGCGGCGTATTTCGCGAAGGAGTCGCGGTGAAATACGCACGAATCGAGCAATTGCGACATCAGCACCCTGTGGCGGTCTTGTGCCGAGTATTGGACGTATCGGAGAGCGGCTAACGGACATCACCTACATTCCGACGGATGAGGGCTGGCTCTATCTGGCGGGCGTCAAGGATCTGTTCAGTGGCGAGCTGGTGGGCTACGCCATGTCAAAGCGCATGACCACGCCTCTGGTTATGCAAGCGTTGTTCCGGGCCGTTGCTGCCAAGCGACCAAAGGAAGGGCTGCTTCACCACTCGGATCGCGGCAGCCAGTATTGCGCTCATGCTTACCAGAAGCTGCTGCGGCAATTCGGCATGCAGACGTCCATGAGCCGTAAAGGGAACTGTTGGGACAACGCCCCGATGGAAAGCTTCTGGGGAACTCTGAAAACCGAACTGGTACATCACCGGCGTTTCTCCACCCGCGAACAGGCTCAGAGAGAAATCACCGAATACATTGAGATCTTCTATAACCGAATTCGCAAGCAGGCCCGTCTTGGCTATCTTTCTCCTGCTGCCTTTAACCAAAAATACTATGCAAAAAAGATAGCTGCTTAACCCGGTGGACTCTTCGGTTGACGACCTACGTCAGAGTTTTCCAGGATTATTCGTATGGAGAGTCATCCTCAGCGCACGTTCTTGCTGACGCCCGCCGACTCGAAGCTGGCCATCTCGTTCATGAAGGCCATCGCTGCGCGCAGCAGCGGGTAGGCCACCATCGCGCCGGTACCTTCACCGAGGCGCATGCCGATGTCGAGCAGCGGGTCGGCGTCGAGCGCGCGCAACTGCACGGCATGGCCGGCTTCCGCCGACTTGTGGCAGAAGACCACATAGTCGAGAACGTTCGGGTCGATGCGTGCGGCGGCGAGCAGGGCCGAGGTGGCGATCACGCCGTCGCCGAGGATCGTGACCCCGGCTTCCGCGGCGGCAAGATAGGCGCCGACCATCATCACGATCTCGAACCCGCCGAATTCGGTTAGCACGGTCATCACGTCGGCGTCGGCAGGCAACTGCGCGCGGTCGAGTGCCTTCTGCATCAGTGCGCGCTTGTGCGCCAGACCCGCGTCGTCGAGCCCGGTGCCGCGTCCGACACAGGTTTCGAGCGGTTCGCCGGTCAGCAGGTGGGTGATCAGCGAAGCCGAACCGGTGTTGCCGATCCCCTTTTCGCCCAGTCCGAGCACGTTGCAGCCCTTGGCCACCGCCTCTCGCACAAAGCCGGCGCCGCGCGCCAGCGCCGTTTCGCATTGCTCGCGCGTCATCGCCGGTTCGACGAGGTAGTTGCGCGTGCCGGTCGGTGAGATCTTGGCGTTGATCAGGCCCTCGCGCTCGCCGAATTCGTGCGCCACGCCGGCGTCGATGACCACCATCTCCATGCCGTGCAGGCGGGAGAAGACATTGGCACCGGCGCCGCCGCGCAGGTAGTTCTCCACCATCTGCCAGCTGACATCCTGCGGGTAGGCCGAAATGCCGGCCGTCGTCGCGCCGTGATCGCCGGCGAAGATCAGCATGTGCGGGTTGGTGAGGTTCGGCGAGAGCGTGTTCTGGATCCGCCCGACCTTCAGCGCGATCTTTTCGAGTTGTCCGAGCGAGCCGAGCGGCTTGGTCTTGTTGTCGATCTTGTGCTGGAGGGCGGCATCGAGGTCGCGGCTGGCGGGGCGAATGGTGAACTGGAGCGGCATGGTCGGGACGTCCGGACAAAGCGGCGATTATACGTTCCTGCCTCTTCTTTCTCGTCGTGGAAATCCGCAATCTGGCGAGGTGTTCCGGCTCTGTCGACGAACGAATTTTTTGGTAGAATCCGCCGCTAAATGCTGATCAGCAACTTTGATCGGCGTTTTTTTTGTTCATCTTCACGCAATTCAAAGAGATCGTTTCATGGAAATGCAGACCCTTCCCGCCGATCAGGCGACCGCCTTCCTCGACAGCGCCAGCTACGTCGAACCCACCATGAGCCTGGGAGAAAAGGCGATTCATATTGGTATCGACGCCATCGGGCGCGAGTTCATCCTCATCGCGTCGGCGCTGTCCGATGCTGTCCCGTGTTTCAAGCTCGGGTTCTACTGATCGTCATGCTGGCCGGCGTTTCTTGCGGATCGTCGGCCAGACACTAAGATAACGGGTACGGGCACCTCCTCTCGGTGCCGCATTGATCGTATCCGCAATGAACGTTTCCGGAGTTTCGAGCGCTGCAAGCAGTTACGCATCGACGAGTATTACGCCGAGGGCGCGCGGTTCGTCGGGCGGAAACCAGCAGCTGACGTCCGAAGAACAGGCGGTCGTCAGCAAACTCCAGGCGCGGGACCGCGAGGTCCGGCAGCATGAACTGGCGCACATCGCCGCGGGCAGCGGATTGGTGACTTCCGGCGCGAGTTTTACCTATCAAAAAGGTCCGGACGGGGTCAATTACGCGGTCGGCGGCGAAGTCCAGATTTCAACGTCCCCGGGACGGACACCCGACGAAACCATCCAGCGGGCTCGCCAGATCCGTTCCGCTGCGCTGGCGCCGGCTGGTCCCTCGGGGCAGGACAGGGCGGTGGCCGCGCAGGCTACCCGGATGGAGCAAGAAGCCCGGATGGAGAAGGCACGGGAGATTCAGAGCGGGAATGAGGACAGTGGCGAATCGCGCAGTGCCGGTGCGATCCGCGCTTATACCGATGATCGTGAGAGCCGCTCCGTCGGCCTGGATGTGTACACGTGAATTTTCGATAGACCCGGATTGTCGATTCGCCCTTTTTCTTGTCTGTTTGTGACCGCAGGCGTGGGTGGTTACTGACGTGACGTGTTTCGCCTGCAGGCGAGGTACTTTTTCTTGTCTTGCCAAGAAAAAGCTACACGCGCGTCAGGGGCGGAACCCTGCGGTTCAGCGACCAACCACGCCAATGGTTACAAACAGCCAAAAACAATGGCGAATGGTCAATCCGGGATGAATCAGCACGTCCTCAGGCCCCCACGTTGCCATCTTCCCATCGCCCGAGGCGTACCGCCGTCATGCCGGGCAGCTGGTAGCGTTCGGGCGCGGGCATGACCAGTACGCAGTCGTTACACGGGGTTACTACCGGTGTGTCGCCGTCGTAGGCGATAACAGTTCCAGCGTGTGGGACGGTGTCCATCGAATCCCACTCGCGGGTGAAGCGGAAGTCCGGGTGGCGAATGGTCACGGCGTCGACGATGCGCACTGCCTTTGCCTCGGCAAATGGAGCGTCGGGACACAGGCCGGGACAGGCGCCGGTGACGTCGAGGAAGCGGCGGCTGGCGAGACGGGCCATCGTCACCGCCGCCGCGTCGAAGTGATAGCCGCACTCGACGAGCAAGGCCAGGCGCGGGTTGCCTTCGTCGCCGAAGCCGGCGTAATCACGCAGCCGCTTGCCGGCGCTGTGTCCCGCGTCGATTACGAGATACTCCGGCACGCCGAGCCGGCGAGCAAAGTCGAGCCCGCCCTTTGTCGCACCGCAGAGGCCGAGCGCCGGGCCGGGCGTATGCATCGAATGCAGGTCGAGCAGGAAATCCACCGTGTCGAAGAAGCCGCGCATTTCGCGGGCGCGCTTGAGTTCCCGCGACTGGCGTGGGCCGTCTAGCGTGGCTTCGTCCCAGACACGGTTCATGTCCTCGTCGACCCAGCGCGTCGCGTCGGGGTTGTTGCGGTCGAAGCGCGAAAAGGCGTCGACGTTGGCAAAACTCAGGCTGAGCGTGCCGGCGACCGGGCGCAGGCCCTCGTCCAGCAGGGCGGCGACGCCCCAGGCGCCGCAGATCTCGTTGCCGTGGGTCAATGCGTTGATGCAGACGTGCGGGCCGGGCCGGCCGCTGCGAAAGGTGTGCACATAGGCGAGGCCGTCCGTGCCGGTGCGGTAGGGCGTGATGTCGGGAATGTCGAGAAACATGGTGGCGGATCGTGGCATGACGTAGGCGAGGCAGTATAGAGGCGAGTGATCGGTCAGCGAGTCGAAATGGCAAAAATGCACCAGGAGCCGCGGGAAAAGTCCGGTGAGGTGTGACGAATGCCTCGTTTCATCGATGGGGATGCGCCTATAGTTGCAGCTCCTGATCCAAAAGAAGTGCCATGTCCCTGATCGCTTCTTCCGGCAAACGTCGCATCAAGCTGCAACGACTTCTGGTCGCGGCGCTTCTGCTCGTGCTGTTGCCCGCCGTTGCCGTTCAGGCCTGGTTTTCCTACCGGACGGCACGGGAGTCTGCCGCCAAGTTCCAGGAACAACTGGCCAGCGAAGTCAGCGCAAGGGTCTTTGACAAGGTTCTGCAGTTCTTCGAGGTTCCCCGCCTCGTCGTTCGCTATAACGTCGAGCAGTTCCGCGCCGGTGTGCTGGATGTCGGCCGGCCCGTTGAGATGCAGACCAATTTCCTGCTGCAATTGGGGCAGCAGCCGATGCTGACCTTCCTTTCGGTGGGCACCGCCAAAGGGGAGTATTTCGCCGCCAGTCGCCCGCCCGTGGGCGAAGAGCGGGAAAAACTGCGCCTGCTTCAGGCAACCGAGGCGGACGGTCGCGTCATGTCCATGTATCGGGTCGAGGCAGGAAAACGGCGAGGTCCGCTCATCTCGCGGGGGAACGCGAATTTCGACGCCCGGGAGCGCCCGTGGTTCAAGGCCGCCCTGGAGCGTAACGCGGTGGGCTGGTATCCGGTGTATCAGTACCGGATCGACGATGCGGCGGGTTACTACGATGCCATGGGGATCGGGATGGCGGCGCCGCTTCATGACGAAGAGGGCGCGTTCGCCGGGGTTCTGACGGCGGATGTTGCCCTGGTGCAACTCAGCACGCTGCTGGCAAACATCACTCGGGAACTCGGCGGGAAGGCGTTTCTCTTCGACGAAGGCGGTTACTTGCTCGCGACGTCGATGCTGGAGCGGATTTACGAGCGAAAGGGGGATGCAACGGTCCGCGTCAAGGCGATCGACAGCCAGAACCCGGTCATCCGTTCCGCCAGCAAGGTGATTGGCGAGATGGCCAAATCGCGCGGGCGAACGCTTCGGACAGTCAATGGTGAAAGCTATCTGCTCGACTGGTGGCAATACCCGTTGCCCGATGGCCCCACGATCACGATTGCCAACATGCTGCCGCAAAGCCAGTTCGACGAGCCATTGCGCAGCCTTCCGCTCAACGTTCTGCTCATCAGCGCGGCGCTGTTTCTCGCCTGCGTGGTTCTCAGCGTTTTCGTCAGCCGCTGGGTGGCCTGGCCGCTGGTGGAACTGGGAGACAGGGCAACACGATTGGGACATCACGAGTGGGACAACGCAGATCGTGTCCCCAGCCCGATCGAGGAAGTGGAGTCGCTGTCCAGCGCCTTGCACCTCATGGCGGACAGCGTCAGGGACCATGCCGACAATCTGAAGAAAGAGGTCGCCGCCCGCACGGCCGAGCTTGAACTCGCCAATGCCGAGTTGGCGAAACGCTCCAATACCGACGGGCTGACCGGCGTGGCGAACCGGCGCCATTTCGATGAAGTGCTGGCCCGGGAGGTCGCACGCGCCCGACGTCTCAAGGAGCCGGTCGCGCTGCTCATGCTCGACGTGGATCACTTCAAGAACTACAACGATCACTACGGCCACCTGGCCGGAGATCATTGCCTGATCCGGCTCGCCAATGAGCTCAGAGGAAATACGCGCCGCCCGAGCGATCTGGTCGCCCGCTACGGCGGCGAGGAATTCGCCATCATCGCCGCCCATAGCGACGCGCGGGAGGCCGTGGTCCTCGCCGAAATCCTGCGCCGGAAGATCGAGCAGATGGCGATAACGCACGCAGCTTCATCGACGGGCGTGGTGACGGCGAGTTTCGGTGTCGCCGTTCTCGTTCCGGATGAGCGCCACGGCGCGGCGCAATTGATTGCGATGGCCGACAAGGCGCTCTACCGGGCGAAGGAAAACGGGCGGAATCGGGTCGAACAGGGCTTTGCCTGAGAACGTGACGGTGTCTTTTTTTGTCTGATGAAGTTCATCCGGCCAGGATTTGTCAGTCCTTGCTCGTGATGCTCTCTTGTTGGTGCAGATGATGGATGAATTTCTGTACCGCAGGAGAGACCGGTTTTGATTTCTTCGTGATGATCCCCGGATTGACCATCAGGGTCGGGAGTTCCACGGGCAGTATCGTCACCATGCCGTACGCCTCGTAGTGTTCGGCGACGTCGCGGGGGACGACGGAAATCATGTCCGATTCCCCGATCATGGCGGTCGTCGCGAGGATTGACGCGGTTTCCAGAATATCCAGTTCCGACGTCATTCTCGCCTGCATCAGGATGTTTTCGATCCGCAAACGAATCGGGCTGCCGACGGGGTGCAGGATCCAGGTCAGGCCGAAAAGATCCGACAAGACTACCTTTGGCTTTTTTGTCAGTTGATGACCTGGCCGGGCAATCACGCTCATGTGTTCGCCGGCTTCCAGAAAGACGATCTCCAGATCCTGGCTGTGAAACTGGTCGGGGATGCGGCACAGGACCAGATCAAGGTCGCCCTGGAGCAATGAGGGCAGCAGGGTGTCGCTGGTGCCCACGTCAAGAGATATCCGTACGCGCGGGTTTTCGGCCTTGAAGGCGAGCAGGCTTTTCGTCAGGAGTTTGGGGACGGGTTCGATGACACTGCCGATGCGGACGAATCCGGTCGCTCCTTTCGACAATTCGGTGATTTCGGCTTCTGCGTGCTCGAAGTCGTGGATGACGCTTTTTGCATACCGTATCATGACTTCGCCATAAATGGTCGGCACCATCCCGCGTGGCAGGCGCTGGAAAAGTTTGACATTCAGCTTCTCTTCCAGTTGCTGCAGCAGGTGGCTCGCCGCAGGCTGTGTCATGTGCATCGAGTTCGCCGCGCGCCCCAGATTCCCGAATTCGCTTATCTCGTTCAGAAGCAGGATTTGCCTGATCGAGGTCTTCAGGATGGCTCTCGTTCCGCTCGACCGCGCGCCGGAATCGGCGCTGGAACCGTCTCGCATGATCATATGAAATTTGTTATGGATGTATAGATAAAAACCATTATACGTGCATCTATTTGCCCCATAAGATTGCATGCAAATGTTCGAGGGAAAAAACAATAGTGGTGTAAAGGATCGGCCTTGAGGTGTGCTTGGGTCGAGCTCGGGACGGCCGAATTGTCGATTCTCCATGTGCTTGAAATTCAAACAGAAGGGGTGTCTGGAGACTCAATACAAGGTGGTTATTCCCACATTCATTCGGCCGGCTGCGCTCAGGATGCTGGAGCCGCATTGCGAAATCAGGCACTGGGATGAAAAGAATGCAATCCCCGAAGAGACGCTGTTTGATTGGCTTCAGGATGCAGAAGGTCTTTTCATGACCGGGCACGGTATCAAGGTCAATTCAGAACTGCTTTCGCATGCGCCGAACTTGCGCGTGATCGCCCAGGCCGCGGCCGGATTCGACAACACGGATGTGGCGGCGTGTACGAGAAGCGGGGTGCCCTTCAGCAACACCCCCGGCGTAGTGGTTGAATCGACCGCGGATATCGCCTTCGGGATCCTGCTGTCCGCCGCACGACGGATTCATGAGGGATGGAACTGGGTGCGTTCCGGGAATTGGGAGCGGGCGGAACTGCCGTTTGGCGTGGCGCTGTATGGAAAAACGCTGGGAATCGTCGGGTTGGGCAGGATCGGTGCCGCCGTCGCCAAACGCGCCCAGGCCAGCGGGATGAAGGTGATTTACAGCGACTGCGTGCGTCGCAAGGACGAGGCTGAGCTGAATGTGACGTACGCGGAGTTCGACGATCTGCTGGCTTCGGCTGATTTTGTTCTGGTGATGGCGCCGCTGACGCCCGAAAACAGGGGAATGTTCGGGGCGGCGCAGTTTGCCAGGATGAAACCCACCGCGTATTTCGTCAATTCCGCCCGTGGCGAGTTGGTCGATACCAATGCCCTTTGCGATGCGCTCCAGCACGGAAAGATCGCGTATGCCGCGCTCGATGTCGTCGATCCCGAGCCTCTGCCGGCCAGTCACCCCCTGCTAAGCCTCCCCAATCTGTTGATTACCCCCCACATCGGCACGGCGAACAACGAAACGCGTGACGCGATGGCGTGTCTGGCGGCCGAAAACCTGCTCGCGGGGCTGGCCAGGAAGCCGCTGCCCACTTGTGTCAACCCGGAGGTGAATTATCGGTGATCGGGAGTGAGGGAAGTGCTGATGTATTGAAGATTCGTCATTCCGGCGAAGGCCGGAATCCAGAAAACTCAACGAACTGGACCCCGGCCTTCGCGGGGGGACGAATGTTTCGGTGTTTCCTGCGGTTTTTCACCCTAGCCGATCAAGCGTTTTGCAGTGGAGTTTTACCAGTCGTTCAACAACGAGGAGAGTCAAGATGAAAAGATTCACGCTACTGATGTCGGCCGCCGTGTTCGCAACCGCCAACCTGGCTTTTGCGGCGGATGCGCCCAAGAAGAAAGTGGATTTCCCGAAGAAGACGGTCGTGATCACGGTGCCTGTGTCTGCGGGCGGCGGGACCGATCTGCTGACGAGAGCGATGGCCGGCCCGCTGAAGGAAAAGCTGGGCCAGACCGTCATCGTGACCAACAAGACCGGAGCGGGGGGCGCCATCGGTTTTGCCGCCGGGTCGTCGGAGAAGCCGGACGGCTACAACGTGACCGCCCTGGTCGCCGAACTGCTCACCGTGCCTCAGGTATCGAAGGTGAATTTCACCTACAAGAGCTTTGAACCGATCTGTAACGTGAATTCGTCCTACGGCACGATTACCGTTCGTGCCGACGCGCCCTACAACACGTTGCAGGAATTCATCGCCTATGCCAAGGCGCATCCGGGTGAAGTCAAGGTCGGCAACAGCGGTGTCGGCGGAATCTGGCACTTCGTCGCGGCCGCGTTTGCCTCCGAAGCCGGCATCCAGTTCAACCACATTCCGTTCGAAGGCGGCGGTTCGGCGGTGGTTGCGCTGGCCGGTGGTCACGTCGACGCGGTTCCGGTGACACCGCAGGAAGTCGAAGTCCAGGTGAAAGCGGGAAAGGCGAAGATCCTGGCAGTTCTGGCGCCGAAGCGTCTGGCTGAAATTCCTGATGTCCCGACGGCAGAAGAATTGGGGCTCAAGGATCTGGTGTTCACCATCTGGAGAGGATTCGGCGTTCCGAAGGGCACGCCGAAAGAGGTTGTCACGATCCTGCGGGATGGCTTCAAGGCCGTTCTGGACGACCCGACAGTCACCGAGTTCATGGCGACCAAGCATTTCGCCAAGGACTTCAGGGATTCACAGGACTTCTACGCCATGATGGAGCGGGAAGAAGCAGCGTATTCGAAGCAGGCCACCAAGCTGGGTCTGAAGAAGTAGCAAAAGGGTTGTCGCTGTACGGACATCGGGGGGAGTCCCCGATGTCCGTTTGCTTATAGGGGGTGCTGTGAAAAAGATGAATTTTGGGGTCGCGATCTTCTTTATCGCCTTGTCTTGTTATGTGCTCTATTCAGCCCAGTCGTTTCCCGGGCAGATCGACAACGTGCCGGGGCCCGGTTATTTCCCGACGATTCTGTCGTGCGTGCTCATCGCCCTCTCGCTGATCCTGATCATGACCTCGCGTGAGGCGAGCGACGCCCCTCTGGGCATTTTCTCCAGGGCAAACAGCATCGTGTTTGTCGCCGCAGGCGTCACCCTGGCCTATCTCGGCGGGTTGCTGGTCTTTGGGTTCCTGATTGCCACGCCGCTCTACCTGGTGGCTATTCTCCGCTACTTCAAAATGACCAGGTGGAGGTCGCTCATCCTGACCTCCGGCGTCACGACGGCAGCGAGCTACGCCATTTTTACGACCATTCTGGAAGTTCAACTGCCTTCGGGCATGTTCTGAGGAGATACGACCATGATGATGGATGTATTGAGCAATATCATGTCGTGGCAGATACTCCTGGCCATCTTTTGTGGAGTTGCCGCCGGTATCTCCATCGGGGCCATGCCCGGACTGACGTCGACCATGGGCATCGCCCTGCTCATGCCTTTTACCTTCCAGCTTGAACCCGCCGTCGGCATGATGTTGCTGATCGGCGAGTTTGTCGGCGCGATCTACGGCGGTTCGATCACCGCCATCATGATCAACACGCCCGGAACGCCGTCTGCCGCGGCGACCGTTCTCGATGGCTACCAGTTCACGAAGCGCGGAGAGGCCTGTCGAGCCTTGGGAGTTTCGACGGTCGCATCAGCGGGCGGCGGGATCATCAGTGGCATCTTCCTGATCCTCATTGCGCCGCAGCTGGCGGAAATTGCGTTGAAGTTCAGCGCGCCGGAAACCTTCGCCCTCGCGCTCTTCGGCATCAGCATCATTGCCAGCATCAGCGGGAAAAACCTCCTGAAAGGGCTGATGAGCGGGGTGCTCGGACTGATTCTGGCACTCATCGGGATGGACAACATTTCGGGGCTCTCCCGGTTTACGTTCGATACCATCTTTCTGATGAACGGCTTGTCGTTCATTCCGGTGATGGTTGGCCTGTTCGCCATGAGCCAGTGCTTCCTGTCCATGGAAGAGCTGTATCACGAGGTCAAGGTCAGTGCAAAAATAACCAGCGCCATTCCCTCGGTCGCGGATCTGAAGAAGATACTGCCGACGATCCTGCGGGGCGGGGTTACCGGAACGATGATCGGAACGATCCCCGGCGCGGGCGGTGATATCAGCGCGTTTGTCTCCTACGATATGGAACGGCGCCTGTCCAAACATCCGGAGCGCTTCGGCACCGGGATCGTCGAAGGCATTGCCGCTCCCGAGGCGTCCAACAACGGGACGACCGGCGGTGCGCTTATCCCTCTGCTGACGTTGGGTATTCCCGGCGACGCCAATACCGCCGTGATCCTTGGCGCTCTGATGGTATTCAACCTGACGCCCGGCCCGCAGCTGTTCGTGGAGCAGGCTCTGGTCGTGAATACGCTCTTCGCCGGATTCATGATTGCCAACGTGGTGATGCTGGTCATGGGGCTTTCGGGGGTAAGAATCTTCTCGAAAATCGTTCAGATTCCCCGTCCGGTTCTTGTCCCGATCGTCATGCTGATGTGCGTCATCGGCTCGTTCGCGATCAACGGCAATTATCTGGATATCGTCGTCATGTTTGTGGCGGGCGTTTTCGGTTACCTGCTCATCAAGGGAGAGTTTCCGCTGTCGCCGATCGTGCTTGCGCTCATTCTCGGGCCGATGGCCGAGGGAAATTTGCGCCGGAGCCTGGTGATGAGTCACGGTGATTACTCGATCTTCCTCTCTCATCCGATTGCCGCGACATTCATTTTTGCCGCAGTGATTTCGCTCATCTGGCCGATCGCCAAGCATCTGTTGAGCAAGTACGGCGCGGTGTTGAAAGCGAAAGAGATGCAAAGCAAGTGATGTCGGTCGCAGGCTGTTCCCGGCGACCGCGCACCAGGGAAACGCTGAACTATTCGTCACCCCGGCGAAGGCCGGGGTCCAGTTCGTTGAATTTTATGGATTCCGGCTTTCGCCGGAATGACGAATCTTCACTAAATCAGCACGTCCCTGACTGACTGGAGTCATCCGGTTTCCCGCCGAACTGACAGCACTGCTCGGCCAGCGGCACGCCGAGCCAGGTCTTCAGGGCCTTGATGCGTCGCCAGAAGGCGGGCAGGGTGACCTGCCGCGCCTCCGCGGCGCGGCGAAGCGTTGGCTGCTGCGGCTCAGTCGACCCCGCAGGCGATCTGCCAGAGCTTTTCCTCCATCGAGCCTTCGGAGATCGAAGCCCAGTTCGGCGCTGCGTCCTCGTCGGCGACAACACGCTCGCCGTCGCCCATCGGGCCGGCGAAGGACGTCGACGCGAGGTATTTCTCGTGCATGTTGGCGCAGTCGTAGGCGGTGCGGACGAGCGTGGACAGATACGGCGCCTGGCCGGGGTCGGCCTGCGCTTCGCCCCAGCGGACGAGGTGCTGCACCTGGCTGATGTCGCCATTCCGTTGCGTGCTGCCGCGGTCGACGTAGATCCGGGTGCCGTCCTCGAAACGGTCGATCTCGGTCCATTCGGCGAGGGCGCTGGCGCAGCCAAGAACCAGCGCCAGCGCGATGATCTGTCGCAGCTTTTTCATGGGCGGCGATTCTACCGCGCGGTCATGACGGCTGCCAGACTACGTCTGCGCTTTCAGCAAGCCGACCGGAAGCGTCGCCAGAATGTCGCCGACCGCGAGCGTGGTGGCTTCGGCGATGCACGTGCCGCAGAGAACGTCGCGCCAGGAGTGTCCGGCGAGGGAATCCGGCAGGTGGATGACGGTGTCGTTCCAGACCGCCGGTCCGGTCGGCGGCGCATCCTGCTCGCCGAGCCGCTTGCGGGTCAGACGCGGCACGACGGTGATGATGGCGTTGCCGTTTCCCTCCCCCTGCGTGCGGGCGTAGGCGCAGACGTGCTCGGCGTACGTTCCGCTGACGTCGAGCGGGAGGTAGTCGCCACGGGCGAACAGCTCGGGGCTGGCGGCGCGCAGCTGCAGTGTGCGCCAGGTGATGTAGAGCTTCAGGCGCGAATCGTCGAGGTTGTCCATCAGCGCGGCGAGCCGGGCCGGCCAGCTTTCCTCGGGGGTTGCAAAGTCTTCGCGGAGTAGCCCGAGGAGGTCGCGGCGATGGTTGAAATCGACCGGACGGCGGTTGTCCGGGTCGACGAGGTTGAACTGCCACAGTTCGCACCCCTGGTAGATGTCGGGAACGCCGGGCGAGGTCAGCTTGAGCAGCGTCAGCGCCAGTCCGTTGTAGTAGCCGTGGCGGGTGAGGTGGGTGGCGACGGGAATGAAGTCGGCGAGGAAGGGGTTTTTCTCGATCGGCGCGAGGAGGGCGGTGATGAATTCCTCCAGCCCGCGTTCGTAGCTGGCATTCACGTTGACCCAGCTGCTGTGTTCTTTGGCCTCGCGCACGGCCTTGATCATGTAGTCGACGATCCGCCGGCGATAGGCGTCAAGGTCGATGGCGGCCGGATCGCCGGGCGGCCAGGTGCCGATCAGCGTCTGGTAGAGCAGGTATTCGTCGTTCGCCGAGGGTACGGTGGCACCGTCGACGCGGCGCTTGCGCAGGCGGTTGAGGCGCGACCAGCGGCGCAGCATCAGTTTCCAGCCGGCGGGGATTTCGGAGAGCACGTTGAGGCGCGCGCGGACGTCTTCCGAACGCTTGCTGTCGTGCGTCGAGGTGGCGAGCATGTTGTGTGGCCAGCGGGCGGCGCGGGCCCGGGTGCTGGCGTGGAAGGCGTTGACGCTCATGCCGAAGCGCCGCGGGTCGCTGCCGACCTCGTTGAGCGAGGCGAGGCGGTGGTAGCGGTAGAAGGTGGTGTCTTCGAGTCCCTTGGCTTTCACCGGCGACGAGAACTGCTGGAATTTCATCGCGAAATCGACGACCCTGGCGCGGTAGTCGTCGCTTCGTCCCTGGGCGATGTCGGTGGTCAGCACGCCGGCGATGAAGTCGAAGATGGACAGGTCGGTCGCCAGGCTGCGCTTGCGCGCCATGCCGATCGCCCAATCGATGTGCCGCCGGTCGTCGGCCGAGACGCCGTCGTCGCCGACGTAGGTGCGGTACACCGGGAAGCAGGCGACGACTTCGGCCAGCGCCTCGCGCAGGCTGTTGAGGGTGAAGTCGCAGGTGTCGCGGCTGGCCGCGGCGATCTGCGTCAGGCGGTTGGCGAGTACGGCGAGTTCGCTGGCCAGCGCGGTGTCCATGATCAGCCCCTTGGCGTCGTGGACCATCGCCTCGATCGTTTCGTGGCGCCCGATGAAGTCGCGGTAGATGCGCGTGATGCGCCGCTCGCTGGCCGCCTCGACGAACAGCGAATTGGCCATGCTGGAGAAGCGGTAACCGGTGCCGCCGTGAATCGTCCAGTCCTCCGGCAGGCGTTCATGGTCGGCGAGGATCTTCTCGATGACGAGATAGGCGGGCAGCGGGTCGTCGGGCTGCAGCGGCCGGCCGGCGATGTGTTCCTGCAGGCCGCGAAAATACTGGCCCGGGTCGTAGAGGCCGTCCGGATGGTCGATGCGCAACCCGTCGACCTTGCCGTGCGCGACGAGGTCGAGCGCAAAGCGGTGTGTCGCCTCGAAGACCGCCGGTTCCTCCATGCGCAGCGCGGCGAGGTCGTTGATGTCGAAGAAGCGGCGGTAGTTGATCTCGTCGGAGGCGACGCGCCAGAAAGCCAGGCGATAGCCCTGCGCCTGGATCAGCTCATGGAGCAGGTCGAAGCTCGCGGGGTCGCCGGCCGTGCCGTTGAGTTCCGTGAGCGCCGTGTCGATGTGCGTGGCGATGTCGGCGCAGGCGGCGTAGATCACCGCCAGTTGCCGCTTGAGCACCTCCTTGTCGCGCTGGCGTTCGGCCTGGCGCGCCGGCTCGTCGTCGAGGCGGCCCGGCAGGTGGCTGAAGGCGGTCAGCAGGCTGAGCAGCTCGATGTGATGCTGGTTCGTCTCGCCGAGCACCGCGCCGAGGTGGTCGAGACGATGGCCGATGATCTGCGGGTAGGTGGCCGGGTCGATCGGCAGCCGGTGTTCGTAGTAGAACAGGCTGAATTCGCCGCGCGCCGCGTCGAAGGCGAGGCGCAGTTCGCCGCGGTTGAGCACGGTGCCGTAATGCTCCCCGAGCAGCGGCAGGAGGATCTTGCCTTTCAGCGCCGGATTGAGCGGATTCCAGTCGATGTCGAAGAAGCGTCCCCAGGCCGAGGCCGGACCGTTCTCCAGGACGTCCAGCCACCAGGCGTTGTCCGCGCCCATGATGCCCATGTGGTTGGGCACGATGTCGAGGATCTGGCCCATGCCGTGGGCGTGCAGCGTTTCGACGAAACGTTCGAATTCCTCCGGCGTGCCGATTTCCGGGTTGAGCGTGGCGTGGTCGACGATGTCGTAGCCGTGGCCGCTGCCCGGCCGCGCCTTAAGGTAGGGCGAAGCGTAGCAGTGACTGATGCCGAGTTCGGCGAGGTAGGGGACGAGTTCGGTGGCCTGGGCGAAGGTGAAGTCGCGGTTGAACTGCAGGCGGTACGTCGCGCGCGGGATCGTCGCCACCTTGAGCGGCGCGGCCGGTTCCGGGTGCGGGGTGACGGCGGTGCCGCGCTCGTGCCGGAGCGTCTCGACGATGCGCTGGAAGCGCGCGTCGCCGCTCCATTCCTCCAGGTCGAGCGGCAGGCGGCGCTGCCAGTTCGGATGCTGGTCGTCGCGGGTGCTCGGCAGGTTGGCCTGGTCGACGAGGCCGAGGATGTCTTCCGGCTGCACCATCAGCACCATGCTCGGCGTCCGGGCGAGGTAGGCGTGGAAGGCGGCGGCGAGCGGCAGGGTCATCTCCGGCTGGGCGACCGGGTGCACGCTCGCGCCTTCGGGCAGCAGCTGCTCGTGTTCGAGCGCCATCAGCAGGCGGGCGCGATCCTGCGCGCGGGCCACGACCTCGTCGGCGCGCAGCGCGTCGGTGGCGTACAGACCGTGTTTCGCCCGCAGATCGATGTCCAGCCCTTGCCACAGGCCGGCGAGCGTCGGCAGGTCGTGCGTGCTGACGCAGGCCAGCGCTTGCCTTGGATAGTCGGCGGGCGGAGTAAAGACGCCGTCGGCCTGGCGCTCGAAGATCAGCGGACGGTAGGAGAGGATCGCACGTTCGGCCAGCTGCGGGCGCAAGTCTTCCGGCACGGTGCCGAGATCCTCGCCGATGACCAGGCAGCGGTTGCGCTGGCTTTCCAGCGCGACGATCCCGAGCAGTTCGTCGACCGGGTAGTGCACGTAGGCGCCGTTCGCCGCCGATTGGCCGGCGGGTACCCAGAAGACGCGGTAGAGCCCCATCACATGGTCGATGCGCAAGGCGCCGTTGTAACGCATGTTGGCGCGCAGGATTTCGATCAGCGGCGCGTAGGCCGCCTGGCGCAGCCGGTGCGGGATGAACGGCGGCAGGCCCCAGTCCTGCCCGTTCTGCGCGAGCAGGTCGGGCGGCGCGCCGGCGTAGGCGCCGTGGGCGAACACGTCTTGCCAGCGCCAGGCTTCGGCGCCGCCGGGATTGACGCCGACGGCGAGGTCGCCATAGAGGCCGACGCCCAGCCCGCGCTGCCAGGAGCGATGCCCCACGGCGTCGAGTTGCGAGGCCGCGAGCCACTGCAGCCAGGCGTGGAAGGCGACGGCTTCGGCATGCGCGGCGGCGAACTCCGCGACCTCCGGTGAGTGCGGGTCGCGGAACGCTGCCGGCCACACCGGCCAGCCCCAGATCGCAGGGTTTTCGGCGCAGAAATGTGCCTGCAGTGCTTCGTAGCGCGCCAGTGATTCGAGCAGGTCGCCGGCGGCGGCGCGGAAGGCGTTGAACTCGCCGGCGCGCCCGCTGTTCCGGGTGATGTGCTCGTCCCAGAAGTGCCGGAAGACGAGGTCGAGCACCTCGCGCTTGGCCGCCGCGACGGCCGGGTAGTTGACCCGTTCCTCGGCGCGCAGGCTGCGCAGGCGGGCCTGAAAGCGCGGCGAATCCACCAGCGTCCGGGCGGGCAGGCATTCGTTCAGTTCGGGGATGGCCTCCACATCGAGGTAGAGCGCGTTGAAAAAGCTGCGGCTCGACGGGCTGTACGGGCTGATGCGCGCCGGATCGTGCGGAAACAGCGCATGCAGCGGGTTGAGCCCGACGATGCCGCCGCCGGCTTCGGCGGTCATGTCGACGAGCGTGTGCAGGTCGGTGAAGTCGCCGATGCCCCAGTTCCGGCGCGAGCGCAGGCTGTAGAGCTGCACTGCGGGACCCCACACGCGACCGGCCTCGGCACCTTCGCCGGACAGCGCCTCAGGCCGGTAGCAGTCCGTCGGCGCGACGATCAGCGACATCTCCGCCACCTGGTCGGGCAGGTGCAGCTTCAACCGGTGATAGCCGGGGCGGTCGATGGGCGGGAACTCGACCTGGCGGCGCACGCGGGAGATGTCGTCCACGCGCCGCCGCCCGTGCGCGGGCAGTTCCGTCGGGATGAACTGGCCGTCGAGCCGCTGCCCGTCCTCCAGTTCGATCGACCACGGCACGGGGTGCGAGGCCCCGGCGCCGGGCAGGCTGACGCGGATCGTCGGCGCCTCGCCGCAACGGACCACGCAAACCGGCGGCAGCGGCTGGCGCCACTCGTCGTCTTCGAGACGCTGCAGCCATTGCTCGGGCGGTGTCGCTTCGATGTCGATGCCCATCGCGGCGAGCAGCGCGCGCCGGGTTTCCTCCGACGTCGCATGGCGCGTGCCGTAGATGTCGGAATAGGATTCGCTCAGGCCGCAGCGTCGGGCCAGCGAGAGTAGTGGATCGGTGTGCGTGGACGTCGTCATCGGTGTTCGGGCTCCGTCAGAAACCAGGCCGCGGACCAGGGCGGCAGGGTGATGTAGCCGCCGTGCGGCGCCGGGTTCCACCAGGGAACGGCGAAAACGCAGCGCCCGTCGTGGACCGGCGCATGGGCGACAGGAAGGTTGGCGAGGTTGGCGAGCAAGGTCCAGCGGCTTTTGTCGCCGAGCGTCCAGCTGATCGACAGGCCCCGTTCGCCCAGGCGGGTGACATTTGCCTGACCGCTTGTCATGCCGGCAAGACGGGGCATGAGATGGCGCTGGCGGAGGGCGAGCAGTTGCCGATGCAGCGCTAGCCGTTCGCGATGGCCCGGAAGTTCGCGGGCATCCCAGTCGAGCACGCAGGCGGCGAAGGTGCTCTCGGCGTTCGGGTCGGGGATGCGTTCGCGGACGGCCGGGTCGGCGAATCTCGCGAAACGGGCAAACTCCCGACGGCGGCCGTCGGTCACCGCCTGCGCCAGCTCCGGGCCGAAGTTGCAGAAGAAGAGGAAAGGCTGCGCCGCGGCGAATTCCTCGCCCATGAACAGCATCGGCGGCTGCGGCGCGAGCAGCAGGACGGCCGTCAGCGCGTCGAGCGCGGCGGTCGGCGCGAGGTGGCAGAGGCGTTCGCCGAAGGCGCGGTTGCCGATCTGGTCGTGGTTCTGCAGGAAGTCGATGAAGGCGCCGGGCGGCAGGTGCGCGCTCGGTTCGCCGCGTCGGGCGCCGTCGCGGAACGGTGACGGGTCGCCCTGGAAGGCGAAGCCTTCGCTCAGGCAGCGGGCCAGATGGCCGGCCGGATCGGTGGCGTAATCGACGTAATAGCCGTCCGTCTCGCCGGTGGCGAGCACGTGGAAGGCGTGGTGGATGTCGTCGTTCCACTGGGCCGTGGCCGAGTTTCCGGCACGCCCGGATTTGCGTTCGAGGTAGTGCGCCGTGTTGTCCTCGTTCTCCAGGATCAGGTGCACGTGCCGGTCACGGCCGGGCCCACGGCGAATGGCCGCGGCGATTTCGCTGACGATGTGTGTCGCGCTGTCGTCGCAGATGGCGTGCACGGCGTCGAGGCGCAGCCCGTCGAAGCGGTATTCCTCCAGCCAGAACAGCGCGTTGTGGATGAAGAAGTCGCGCACCGCGCGGTTGTGCGGGCCATCGAAGTTGATCGCCGCGCCCCACGGCGTGTGGTGGCGCGGGTTGAAGAACTCGCGGGCATAGGCGTGCAGGTAGTTGCCTTCCGGCCCGAAGTGGTTATAGACGACGTCGAGCAGGACCATCAGGCCGCGGGTGTGCGCGGCGGCGATCAGGCGCTTGAGGTCGTCCGGGCGGCCATAGGCGGATTCGGGGGCGAAGGGCAGCACCCCGTCGTAGCCCCAGCCGCGATGGCCGGGGAAGTCGGCGAGCGGCATCAGCTCGATGGCGGTGATGCCGAGGTCGACCAGGTCATCGAGTCGCTCAATGACGCCGGCGAAGTCGCCGCTGGCCGAGAACGTGCCGACGTGCAGTTCGTAGATCACCGCCTCTTCCCACGGGCGGCCGCGCCAGCCGTCTTCGGGCCAGTCGAAGGCCTGCGGGTCGATGACTTCGGACGGGGCGTGCACGTCGTCGGGGTTGAACCGCGAGGCGGGGTCGGGCACACGCAGGCCGTCGGGCAGGACGAAGGCGTAGCGGGTGCCGGCGCCAGCGTCGGGAACCGTCAGCGTGTGCCAGCCGGCGCGGTCCTTTTCCATGGGCAGCGAGACGTCTCCGTCGGCCAACGACAGCCGCACTGCGGCGACGCCCGGTGCCCAGAGGCGGAAGCACACACCCTCTCCGGGCCGGAATTCGCTGCCAAATGGCATCGCATGGTGATACCTCATGCCTGGCCTCGCTGGATCAGCAGGGCCAGGGTGCGGCCGGCGAGACGGTAGCTGTCGCCCCCCTTGAATTTCCCGTTGCCTTGCAGGCCGCCCTTGTGGTGCGTGTCGAGCTCGGTGTGCCAGATCGTCCCCGGAGTCGTTTCCGGCAGACGGAACGGTATGGCTTCGTGGTGGGCATTGATCAACAGCAGGCAGTTGTCGTCGCGGATGATCTCGCCGCGCGGGCCGCGTTCGTTGATTTCCTGGCCGGAGAGCAGCACCCCGAGGCAGCGGGCGAAATGCTGGGTCCATTCCTCGTCGGTCATTTCCGTGCCTTCGGGGGTGACCCAGAACAGGTCCTTGACCCCGGTGCCGCGAATCGAACGCCCCTGGAAGAAGCTGTGCCGGCGGAACACCGGGTGCGCCTTGCGCAGCGCGATGGCGCGGCGGACGAAGGCGAGGAACTGGCGGTCCTCGGTGGAAAGCTCCCAGTTCACCCAGCTGAGCTCGTTGTCCTGGCAGTAGGCGTTGTTGTTGCCCTGCTGCGTGCGGCCCAGTTCGTCGCCGGCGAGGAGCATCGGCACGCCCTGCGAAAAGAGCAGGGTGGCGATCATGTTGCGCTTCTGCCGGGCGCGCAGGGTGTTGATCGAGGCCTTCTGCGTCGGCCCTTCCTCGCCACAGTTCCAGGCGTTGTTGTTGTCGGTGCCGTCGCGGTTGTCCTCGCCGTTGGCTTCGTTGTGCTTGCCGGTGTAGCTCACCAGGTCGTGCAGGGTAAAGCCGTCGTGGGCGGTGATGAAGTTGACGCTGGCGTAGGGCTTGCGACCGCTGTGTTCATACAGGTCGCTGGAGCCGGTCAGGCGGCGGGCGAAGTCGCCGATCAGGCCGCCGTCGCCCTTCCAGTAGGCGCGCATGGTGTCGCGGTAGCGGTCGTTCCACTCGGCCCAGCCGACCGGGAAGTTGCCGACCTGGTAGCCGCCTTCGCCGAGGTCCCAGGGCTCGGCGATCAGCTTGACCTGCGACAGCACCGGGTCCTGCATCAGGATATCGAAGAACGAGCCGAGGCGGTCGACGGCATGCAGTTCGCGCGCCAGCGCCGAGGCGAGGTCGAAGCGGAAGCCGTCGACGTGCATTTCCTGCACCCAGTAGCGCAGCGAATCCATGATCAGCTGGAGGACGCGCGGCTGCTGCAGGTTGAGCGTGTTGCCGCAGCCGGTGAAGTCCATGTAGTAGCGCGGGTCGTCGGCCACCAGGCGGTAGTAGGAGGCGTTGTCGATGCCGCGGAACGACAGTGTCGGCCCGAGGTGGTTGCCTTCGGCGGTGTGGTTGTAGACCACGTCGAGGATGACCTCGATGCCGGCCGAGTGCAGCGTCTTGACCATCGTCTTGAACTCGTTGACCCCGCCGCTGGCGCTGTAGCGCTGGTCGGGGGCGAAAAAGCCGATCGAGTTGTAGCCCCAGTAGTTGCGCAGACCGCGTTCGACCAGGTGGCGGTCGTCGACGAAGGAGTGCACCGGCATCAGTTCGACCGAGGTGACACCCAGCGAGCGCAGGTGTTCGATGACCGGCGCGGTGGCGAGGCCAGCGTAGGTGCCGCGCAGCGGCGGCGGCACGTTGGGGTGGTTTTTGGTGAAGCCGCGCACGTGCAGTTCGTAGATCACCATGTCCGCCCACGGAATCTTCGGCGAGCGGTCATCGCCCCAGGTGAAGGCCGGGTCGATGACGCGGCACTTGGGCATCAGCGCGGCGTTGTCGCGCCGGTCGAAGGAGAGGTCGGCCTGACGATGGCCGACCCGGTAGCCGAAGTGCGAATCGTGCCAGGCGGTACGCCCGATGATGTCCTTGGCGTAGGGCTCGATGAGCAGCTTGTTCGGGTTGAAACGGTGGCCGCGCGCCGGGTCGTAGGGGCCGTGCACGCGGTAGCCGTAGAGCAGGCCGGGGCGGGCTTCCGGCAGGTAGCAGTGCCAGATCTGGTCGGTGCGTTCCGGCATGCGGATGCGTTGCACCTCCTGGCGCCCGGCCGGGTCGAACAGGCACAGGTCGACAGCCTCGGCGTGTTCCGAGAACAGCGAAAAATTGACGCCTTCGCCGTCCCAGGCGGCCCCGCGCGGGGCGGGGGAGCCGGGCCAGACGGCGGTGATGGGTGGGGGCATGGTGGTCTCCGTTCTTCTTCGTTATCGGGTTGTCGGTTTTGGCGTTCCGGTGTTGACGTTCCTCCTGCGCTTACTCGATGCCGTCGTTCGGCGCGGATTCCTGTGTCTCGCCCGTCGCTTCGGTGCCGAGCAGGCGCAGGATGCCGTACAGCGGGATCGGCAGCCATTCCGGGTGCGTTGCCAGCTCGTCGGCGAGCTTGCCGACAAGGTGGTCGAGGCGCAGGAAGTCGAGCAGTGTGCGTGCCGCTTCCTGTTCGCCGCACAGGGTGGGGTTTTCGCAGCAGGCGGCGTGGTAGCCGGCAAGGAACGCGGCGGCGGTTTCCTTCTCCCACGCCAGCGCGAGCGGGCCGAGGCGATGGCGGTCGTCCGGACGCTCCTGCGTGGCGTGATTGACGGCCACGGCCGCAGCGTAGGTGAAGCAGCCGAGCATCGTCGCCACGTCGTGCAACGGGCTCGTCTTGCGCCGGCGCATTTCGAGCGGAACGGCCGTGTTGCCCTCGAAATCGGTAATCAGGAAATCGTTCTGCGCCAGCAGGAGCTGCCCGAGGTTGTAGTCGCCGTGGCAGCGGATCTTCCATCCGGATCCGGCCACGCCTTGCAGGCACTGCGGCGCCAGACGGTCGAGCAGGGTCTGGCGATGTCTGAGCAACTGCCGGCAGGGATCGCCGGCGGATGGCGGAAGCTCGGCACAGCGTCCCTCCAGCGTGTTCAGCACGCCGGTCAGCCGTTCGCGCGCCTCGTCGCTCCAGCGCGCGAGGTCGGCCGCGCTGACCGGTTCGGGGTCGAAGGCGGCGTCCCCGGTGGTCTGGCTCAGGGCACGGTGCAGTTCGCCGGTGCGCTGGCCGAGCAGTTGCATCAGCGAAAGGAAGAAGCCGTGCGGCGTCGCCGGCGGCCCGTCGTCGGCCTCGCTGTCGGTTGCCGCCGGGGACAGGCGGTCGGCGAGGAAGCGTTCGACGTAGTCGACGGTGAAGTTCCAGGCGTTGTGCTGGTGCTCCACGTAGGCCTGCAGCAGGCCGAGCGTCAGCACGCTGCCATCGGCGCGGCGCAGCTCGATCGATCCGGCAAGCGGGACGACGTGGCTGAACGGGGCGATTTCGGTGAGGAAACGTCCCATCTCTACCTCGGTGTTGGTGCCTTCCTGGAGGCGCCGGTAACCCTTGAAGAAGAACTGGTTGCCGAAGTAGATCGTCGTGTTGCTCTGTTCGAGCAGCGGGTGGCGCACGGCGGTGTCGGCGCCCTCGGCGAGCGGCGCGTAGGCCGGCCCGGCGCGGAACTCGACACGCGACTTGCCGAGCGGCAGGTCGAGGTTGTGGCCGATGCTGCGCACCAGCGCACGGCAGAAACCGTCGTCGCCGAAGGCGCCGTAGAGCAGGCCGACGCGGGCGCGCTGGCGCACCCGGGCGAGCGTCCAGGGTGCGAGCGCTTGCAACTTCTCCTCGCTGACGTCGTCCTCCCAGCAGATGGCCAGCGGCAGGAAGTACAGTTGCGCGGCGGTGTCGCCGCGGGTCCGGACTTCGAGCACGGTCACCAGCCAGCTGCCGCGCTCGGTCGTCCACTCGGCGCTTTCGACCAGGCGGATGGTTTCGATCGGCTGGTTGCGCGACGAGAACCAGCGCTTGCTGGCGAGGTAGGGGCCGAGTACCTCGTGCTGCAACTGGTCGGTGGTAGCCGCCGCGATGGTCCGCCGCACCATGCTGGCGTCGGTTCGTCCGCCGAGGAAGGTCAGCCAGCCCTCGGTCAGTACCAGCACCGGCAACTCGGCGCGCGGCAGGTGGCTTTCGTGCCAGTAGGGAACCTCGGCATCGGTGGTCAGGCGGAAGCTGTAGTAGCCGTAGCCCTTGAGCGTGAACAGGTACGGCGAGGTGCCCACCGGCGGGAATGAGGTGCGCCCCATCAGTTCGACCGGCACGCGCCCCTTCCAGGTTGCGAGATCGAGTTCGACCGGCTGCGCCGAGCGCGACAGGTTGACCACGCAGAGGATGATCTCTTCGCCCCATTCGCGGGTGTAGGCCAGCACCTTGCGGTTGCCCGGATCGAGGAAGCGCAGCGTGCCGCGCCCGAACGCCTTGTAGTTCTTGCGCACGGCGATCAGGCGCCGGGTCCAGTGCAGCAGTGACGACGGGTTGCGGCTCTGAGCCTCGACATTGACCGCCTCGTAGCCGTATATCGGGTCCATGACCGGCGGCAGGTAGAGGCGTTGCGGATCGGCGCGCGAGAAGCCGGCGTTGCGGTCCGGCGACCACTGCATCGGCGTGCGCACCCCGTTGCGGTCGCCGAGGTAGATGTTGTCGCCCATGCCGATTTCGTCGCCGTAGTAGATGATCGGCGAGCCGGGCAGGGTCATCAGCAGGAAATTGACCAGCTCGATCTTGTCGCGGCTGTTCTCCATCAGCGGCGCCAGGCGTCGGCGAATGCCGACGTTGATGCG
The DNA here is from genome assembly GCF_059569095.1 of Propionivibrio pelophilus DSM 12018. Classification (NCBI taxonomy): domain Bacteria; kingdom Pseudomonadati; phylum Pseudomonadota; class Betaproteobacteria; order Rhodocyclales; family Rhodocyclaceae; genus Propionivibrio; species Propionivibrio pelophilus. The sequence continues at coordinate 31,282 of NZ_JCANUT010000044.1, forward strand.
CATGCGCTGGTCGGCGGCGTACATCTCGTACATGTAGTCGCGTTCGCGGTGGGTGACCATTTCCAGCGTCAGTTCGTCGTGGTTACGCAGGAAGATGGCCCACTGGCAGGTCGGCGGGATGTCCGGCGTCTGCTGCATGATCTCGACGACCGGGTGCCGGTCTTCCTGCGCCACGGCCATGTAGATGCGCGGCATCAGCGGGAAGTGGTAGGCCATGTGGCATTCGTCGCCGTCGCCGAAGTATTCGCGCACGTCCTCGGGCCACTGGTTGGCTTCGGCCAGGAGCAGGCGGTTCTCGTAACGCGAGTCGATCACCGCGCGCATCTGCTTGATCACCGCGTGCGTTTCCGGGAGGTTCTCGTTGCTGGTGCCCTCGCGCACGCAGAGGTAGGGGATCGCGTCGAGTCGCAGCCCGTCGACCCCCAGATCGAACCAGAAGCGCATGATGCGGATCACCGCTTTGACGACCTCCGGGTTGTTGTGGTTGAGGTCGGGCTGGTGCGAGAAGAAGCGGTGCCAGTAGTAGGCGCCGGCGACCTCGTCCCAGGTCCAGTTCGATTTCTCGGTGTCGGTGAAGATGATCCGGGTCTCGGGGTACTTCTTGTCGCTATCGCTCCAGACGTAGAAGTCGCGCTTTTTCGATCCGGCCGGCGCGCTGCGGGCGGCCTGGAACCACGGGTGCTGGTCGGAGGTATGGTTGATCACCAGTTCGGTGATGACCTTCAGCCCGCGGCGGTGCGCCTCGCGCACGAACTGGCGGATGTCGGCCAGCGCGCCGTATTGCGGATGGACGTTGCGGTAGTCCGAGATGTCGTAGCCGTCATCCTTCAGCGGCGACGGGTAGAAGGGCAGCAGCCACAGCGTATTGACGCCGAGATCCTGCAGGTAGTCGAGCTTCTCGGTCAGGCCTTTGAAGTCGCCCATGCCGTCGCCGTTGCTGTCGAAGAACGCCTTGATGTGCAGCTCGTAGATGATCGCGTCCTTGTACCACAGCGGGTCGTCGTACCAGGCCGGGGCGTTGCTTTGCGCGGTGCTGTCCGGTTTTTCCATGTGGCATCTCCCTTCTCGTCGCCGGGACCGGATCGGTTCGATTCCACGCGCTCCTGATTCGGCAACCCCGATGAATATCCGGCGCCCCGCTCGCGTCTCGCGGCGAAGGGGCTGGGTGATTTTTCAGTCTTGCATAGTCGGCGCCCCGGGGCAAACGGTTCCTGCGCGTGCGACGGCGTCTTGCACTCTTCATCGCGACAGCGGGTAGTCGGAATGGTTCGGCGATGGCGGTTTTTGAAACGCCGTTTCATTTGACCGGAGCCCGGCCTGTCGGGGATACTTGCGGTTTGCTTTAACCCGTCTTTCTGGATAAGGACCATGGACATCACCGTACTGGGCGAAGCCCGTTACCCGTCACCGCTCGATTACCATGTCAGCGACAAGGCGCGCGTGCCTTTCAGCGTCATCGTCGATCCTGATGCGCCGCCGAAGGAAGAACTCTTCTTCGAAGTCGCCGGGCCGCGCGAGAAACTGTTTTTTGACCCGAAAAAAACCCGCGCCGGTATCGTGACGTGCGGTGGCCTGTGTCCCGGCCTGAACAACGTCATCCGCTCGCTCGTCCTGCAGCTCTACCACGGCTATGGTGTGCGAGAGATCCTCGGCTTCACCAACGGTTATCAAGGGCTCGATCCCTGGCGCGGCTCCGAGCCGATCCCGCTGACGCCGGAATTCGTCGAAGACATCCACAAGGAAGGCGGCACGGTGCTCAACACCTCGCGCGGGCCGGTCGACGTCAGCGTGGCGGTCGATAACCTGATCCGGCGCAAGGTGGACATCCTCTTTGTCGTCGGCGGCGACGGCACCCAGCGCGGCGGCGCCGAACTGTTCGAAGAGGCCCGCTCGCGCGGCCATGCCCTGGCCGTGGTCGGCGTGCCGAAGACCATCGACAACGACGTCGCCTTCGTCACCCGGACGTTTGGTTACGTGACCGCCGTCGAGGAAGCCGCCAAGGCGATCGCCTGCGCCCATACCGAAGCGCACAGCGTGCATAACGGCATCTCGGTGGTGAAGATCATGGGCCGTCACGCCGGCTTCATCGCCGCTGGCGCGACCGTGGCCAGCCAGGACGTAAATTTCACGCTGGTGCCCGAGGTGCCCTTCGTCCTCGACGGCGAAGACGGCTTCCTCGAAGCGCTGAAGGAACGCATGCTGCGCCGGGCGCACGCCGTCATCCTGGTGGCGGAAGGCGCCGGCCAGCACCTGATGAGCGGCGGTGAGGACAAGTACGACGCCTCCGGCAACCTCAAGTCGAAGGACATCGGCATCTTCCTGCGCGACCGCATCGAAGCCTATTTCAAGGCCGAGGGGATCCCCTTCGCCCTGCGCTACTTCGATCCGAGCTACATGATCCGCAGCGTCCCGGCCTGCGCCGACGATGCCGTGCTCTGCGATTTCTATGCGCGCAACGCCGTCCATGCCGCAATGGCCGGCAAGACCGGTCTCGTGATCGGCCAGCATCACGGCGTATTCACTCATGTGCCGATCAGCCTGTTGGCCGGGCAGAAGAAACAGCTCGACCTCAACAGCCCGGCCTGGCTCGGGGTGATCGCATCGACGGGGCAGAATTTCGCGCAATTCCCGGCCTGA